>CAZQAV010000008.1:0-9635 GCA_964591395.1 Candidatus Woesearchaeota archaeon
AAAACACCAAAAAATAACTCATATAAAACCCCAAAATATGTGTCGTAAACATCCAAAAAACACAATTTTTTGCACAAAAACACCCATAAACAGCTGTTCAAACAGCGACAAACACCCTTGAACAAAGCTTACCTAAGTGAACAAGGAATTCAAAAAAGCACAGAAAAGGTGAAATTTTATAAATACTTCCGCTTTAACTTAAAACAATGAATAAACATCATTCAAATAACATAGGAAGGAAAGCTTTCAATAAAGAACTAAAAAAACAAATAAGATTTTTAGTTATTATTACATTAGGTTTTACAATAGCATTTACATGGAGGCAAACAATCTTTGATTTATCAATTTCATTTGTAAAATTCATAACCCATGTTCAAAACTCATCAGCATTGAGCATATATGCTTCAATATTCATAACCTTATTAAGTATAGGACTAATATACTTAGCATCACATTTTCTTAAAGACAAACCAGATGATTATTAATAAAATTAATAAAAATTAGGTTACCTAAGTGCACACATATCTACATTTAACCACATAAATTCTTAAAAAGTCTGTGATATTTTCTAAAACATGACATAAAGATTTAAAGATCGTAACATATTTACAACATCAGGAAATACTTATGAACACATAGATGGAGATGGAGAATTAATATATTATAAAGTAAAAAATGTAAAGGGAACAGATAAAGGATATATTATTTCTGGAGAAATAAGGGGGGCAAACCACCCAAGCCATATGGAAAAATTTATACTAAATCTTAGAGAAAACCAATGGTTTAAGCAACTTTATGAAAAAGAAGATGCACAAACCTTACCTAAGTGAACATAACCCTTCTAGATAATACAAATTCTTAAAAAGAAAAAGAGTTTTTTAACCCAATGCAAAAAACATTAAGAAAATTAATTAGCGAAAATGCAGAATTAAACGCAATAGTTTTAAACAATCCCGAAGAAAAGTATTTGGGTTTTCCAAGATATACTATAAACAAATCTGAGCAAATAAAAGGTATAATGATAATTACTGGAACAGAACAAAGCATAAGAGCAAAAAATAACATCAAACCATTTAAATGGAAGATAAACACAATATTTCATCCTGCCTTAGATTATATAGTAATTAATTAACCTTACCTAAGTGAACACAAAACAAAAATGGACAAAATAATAAATGATTTTGAATATATGATAAAAACAGAAGATGCAATACCTAAGAAGGAATTAGAAGAACTTGCGAGAGCTATTGAATGTGAGGTTTCCAAAGGCACTAGAGATCAAGGAAATTTTTTTTATTTTTTCAAAAAAGATAAATTAACTGAAGAAGACCTAATTAATTTACATAAATTAGATTTAGATCATGTTTTTGTATCAAAAGAAGAATATGATATTCTAAAAACGACCCCAATATTTCAATATATGCCTTGGTTAACATACCACAAATCAATAAAAACCTCTCAGAATGCTTAATTCAGCGTAAACCACATTTTTATGTGTATATGCTTCGCACAATGTATCTTATACGACCCCCTAATAAATCAATTCTTTTCAACCCAAGATTTTCTCAATATAATATCTAATTGCCCCTTTTGAACCTCTTTTTAAATATAACTGAACTTTAGGATTTGTTTTTTCTAATCTTGTAAGTTTTTCATTTAAAATTCTTTCTTCATTAGAATAATTTCTATTAGAAAATCCCTTACTTTGCGTAATAAAATTTAATTTACTAACAATTTGTTTATAATACCTTAAGTCCATAGAATTTCTTATAGAATCAGCAATACCTATGATTGGATTTGAAGTTGTTGGTTTAACAATAGTAATAAGAGCTTTTCCCATAAAAACCAAACAAATTATCACTATTTAAGCATTATTGTAACCTAAAATAACATGCAAAACATTTATATACTCCTAACCATTATTTATACGTATGGATATTGGTAAGAAAGATTTACTAAGGATTAATCATGGCTTTGGAGGAAATCTAAGAAGTGATTCAAGTATAGATTTTGCTTTTGATAAAATAAAGCACAGTAAAATAGGCATATATGGAAAATTAGCATATTTATTTAGGGCAATCTTAGTTGATCACCCTTTTTCAGATGGAAACAAAAGAACAGCAATGTTTATTGTATATGCTTATGCAAAACAAGAAAATAAGCAAGTAAACAGGGATTTATTATTACATCATATTGTATCTATAGCAAAACAAAACATAATAGATATAAGAAAAATAGAAAGGAGATTAAAAAATGCAATCACAGGAAATTAATAAAATATTGAAAAAGAACAAAAAAGCATTTGAAATATTGGAAAATTATGATAAAACAGGAGAACTTCCATTTCAAAGAAAGAAAATATATTTAACTTTATCAGTTGCAACACTAAACAAATTAAAGAAATTAAAAGAAAAATCAGGAAAACCTATATCTAGGATCATCGACGACAAATTTTAAGCATTATCGCCATAGAAAACATACATTCAATCAATCACAATCAAATTTTCACAAGGAATTCCATTACCATCTCTGTCCAGGCCATGAATATCATTATCAACACCCCCACATTCTTCAAAAACTTCTAAAGCTTGCTCAAGAGTTTCAAAATCATCACAATTATATGTATTTTCAGAGCAAATTATACCCCCTCCAGAATTTCCATCATCTACCGACGACGAATCACCAACAAAAACATTTAAAACAAATTTACCGACGATAAAACCAATTATTAAACACAAAATTATTATCAAAAAGACATAAACCCTTTTCATCTCTTCCTCTTTTTCTTCTTTCTACCCCGTTTTGTCCTCGAGAAAACACCCACAAGGCGATCATCAACTTTAATTTGCTTATATCCCGACGCTGTTTTTGTTCTAACAGCACTTTTTCTTAATATATCCTCAATTTGTTCACGTAATGTAAACATATTTTTCTTAGCTCGTTTAGAAATGATTTTCTTAACATCCTCGTCGACGTTTATTGTTATTTGAGGCATTTTTAAAATTGAATAGGCAAAATATTCATACTTTTAATCCTTTTTCTTTGCCTAGCTTCTTTATGATAAATTTGATGATATTGGGCTTTTAATTCTAACCCCCTTTCTGTTAACTTTAATGTTCTTTTTTCATTTGTTTCAAGATAACCATGCTTTCTTAAGGCATCTAAAAAGCCGGGAATAGAATTTCCATCTATTGTAAGAGCAAGAACATTTTCATCAAGACTGCTTAAAAAATTAGAAATTGTTTGTTGATTTTCCGCATCTAAATTATTTAAGACATGATACACAGCATATTCATACATAGACACCATTTCATTTCCTCTTTACATATACTTTATCTACTTTGAAACTTTTATAAATTCCTTCAAGAATATCTGTACCAGCATAACCAGCTAACAAACTTAATCTAGGATCAAAATCAAATATAATTCCTATAAACACACCTATTATCAATGCAATAAGAACAGTAATTGCATAATATCCCCATAAAATCCTTCTACGCAACGATAACGCTTTCAATAAACCAACAACACCACGAGTTAAACCACCTATTCCACCAAGTAAACCAGCCAATATAATTGGTTCCATTTTAATAATTTATAGAAGAGAATATGTTATAAAAAGATTGTGGATTATTAAAATAACGACTTAGCTAACATATTTTGAATTTCTTGATCAATAATTAAATTTACTCCCTTATTTCCTCTAATTTTTTGAGTATCTTGAAGAAGTCGATTATATCTTTTACATTCTCTTTTTACCTTTTCTTTATCTATTGTTGCTCCAGATTCAACTAATACACAATATCTATTTTCCATATAGGTTTTAAAAGGCAATACAAAACCACTTTTTTTTGAAAAAGCATCCACAAAACAATATATTTGATTTTCAGCGTTACGAAAATATCTTATAATAGTGGTTTTTCCTGCACGTAAAAATTCTTCAAAATCCATTTGATTTTCCATAAAAATCCAACAAATTAATCATATTTAAGAATTATGATAATAAAAATTAATTTAATATTTTAATCAACAATACCAACCATAACTTTCTTTTTATTGACAGGAAACACAAAACCATAAGCAGAAAAGTGAATTAAATAACATTTTTCAAATTCTTCTTGGATATATCCTATTGTTCCTGCAGGAATTTCAATAGTATCTTTTCCATTACGCCATATTAATTTTTTAGGCACCAAAACCTCTCCAGTTCCTAAAGCCACAGCATAATTACCCGCACCCATATTAGGATTTTCAGATATTACTTCTAAATCACTTGCCATCAGGAAATAATCTTTTTTAATATATTTAAGGATTATTATCTTAGATTAAGATATATCTCCTACAACAATTATGCTTAAAAAGCCATAATTTGTAGATTTTTTATGAAATTGTTAAGAAAAATATTAGGCATACCCAAGTCAAGATTAATTATAAGAAAAGACATGTATAATCTTGCTCAAACAATGAAAAAAGCAGAAATACCTAAAGATCAAAGAAGAGAATATATTATAGGGGCATATACTTGCTTGGGGATTCTTGTAGATCAATCAGGATATTTAAATGAACAAATAAATGATCTATTTAACGAAGGAAAAAAAGGCCAAGAAATAATTTGCGAAATAGAGGAAAGAGAAGAACGTATGGATAAATATTTCTGGAACACAAATGATTTTGAAGCAGAAACATTTTAATCTTTTAAAAAATTAACAGTCACCTATAAAGATTATCTATAAATTTAGGATAATTTTTGTGATTTATGGCATCCCCATTTAAAGAAGGCATTTCTTCACATGAAGGACAGTAAGGAACAGTTTCATTATATACTTGCCCAGAACCAGCATTACCAGAAAGACCATCATGTATGGGATGTGCAACAACAACACCTAAAACTTCTGTATTACATTCAGTGCAAAAAAGACCCTGATCTGTTTGAATATATATTATACCTTCATCTTTAATATATTGTATACCATCTTTTATTGCTTGTTTAGGTTTAAAAGAACGCCAAGAAGGAACCCCCAAGTCTTTAAATTCAAGATCCTCCAACCAAGATGAAATTTCTTTTGCCATTAGGAAATAATCTTTTTAATGTACTTAAGGATTATTGTGATTCAAATAAGATAAACTCACTTCTTAGAAAACCCCTTACCTATTAAAAACCCAACAAATATCCCTATACAAAACAATAAAACCTCTGGAGCTTTATCTTTAGCAAATAAAACTGCAATTATAGCAATTGCAGGAGCAATTCCCTGGAAAGCTTTTCTTGGAATAATTATATCTTTTTGTTTAGATCTTTTTTTCTTTACCATAAATACATTAGAAAAAGTTTATTTATAAAGTATGGTGCAGGTAAGACAGATTACCTGAATTATTTTTTCATCTTCTTAACTTTCTTCAGTAGCTCTTTTTTTCTTTTTTCATTAAGTTTTTCAAATTTCTTCAAAATTTTCTTTCTCCACTTTTCTTCTTTTTTATTGTTGGTTGCTAAAGGAAAAACTCCCGAATAATCACCCATTGTTTTACTATTTAGCTCCCAAGCATCTGCCCCATAAAGTGGTTGAAAAGTATGATCTTTTTTTATTCCCAAAAATAAAGGCCCTTCAATAGGAATATGGGCCAATTTTCTATTTTTACTTGTTCCTTTACCTGCAATAGTAAAGTTCCGCATATTTCTAGAAATCCAAAACTCACTAGCAATAGAAGAAGCAGCAAGCCTTGTTTTTTTAGATTCAGACATATCAAGATCTATTTTCTCAAATTTTATATCCATTTTTTCATAAACATCTGCTAAATTTTTTTCTGCAATATAGAAAAAACGATCCTTTACAGCATAAAGATGAATTTCTCCGAAGCGACTATTTTTTTGAAGCCCAAAGGCTCTAATTGATTCTTCAGTAGATTTCTTCAATCCCTCTCCTTGTGAAGCAGGACAACCCCAAAAGGAAACAGTCCTATCAGAAAACATAGCATACAATATAACTGTTTTTAGAAACAATTTTTCTTTTAAGGCAAACAATAAAAAATCCTTATAATTTTTTCCTTTAAATTTCTCAATTTTTTTAATTGTTTTTTCACCCAATCCCCCACGATCCCATTTTTCTATATGGAAGCCACTAACTTTATTTTGTTCATTTACTGTAAAGTGCATGAAAACAAAAATAGATTAGAATATAAATATTTTATGTAATAAGCTTCGCATAATACACAACAGAAGCAAAATCTTAATAATCTCACTTCTTCTTTTAAGATCATGAAAAAAGACAAATATTTTAGAAAAAGAGGTGGAACAGCAAAAATAGTAAATATATCTTGCATGAAATGTGGAAAATTGCTATTCATATATCAAAAAGATGGTCCTGGTTGGTTAAAAAGATGTTATTTTAATAGAATTATTTCTCCTGAAAAATATGAAAAATTACAACGTGATAAAAATATAAAAGAATCAAAAAATATGCAGAATTTAAAATGTAGTTGTGGAATTATTATTGGTTCTCCAATGAAACATAAAGATGGACGTCTTGCATTTCATTTAATAAGGGGAAAATTTAAACGTACTTTAAATAAGTCAAAATAATCACTTCTTCAATTCATCAACCATATCTATTTTCTCCCATGTAAAATCAGCGTCATTTCTTCCAAAATGCCCATACCTCGCTGTTTTTGCAAAAATAGCACGCTTCAAATCTAAATGTTTTATTATATCAGCAGGTTTAAGTGGAAAAATCCTTTTAACTTTTTCTTCTATTTCTTCTTCAGGAATTTTATTTGTTTCAAAGCAATCAATAAGTATTGAAACAGGTTCTGCAATTCCAATAGCATATGCTAACTGAACTTCACATTTATCTGCAAGTTCTGCTGCAACAATATTTTTAGCAATATATCTTGCCATATAAGCTGCACTTCTATCAACTTTACTAGTGTCTTTACCTGAAAAAGCACCACCACCATGACTTCCATGCCCACCATATGTATCTACAATAATTTTTCTACCTGTAACACCTGAATCTCCAACAGGCCCCCCAATAACAAACTTTCCAGTAGGATTTATATGATATTTTGTGTTTTCATCTAACCAATCCCCGCAAACAGGTTTGATTATTTTTTCAATAATATCTTGCTCCATTTTTTTATATTCTATTTCTTCATCATGTTGGCTTGAAAAAACAACATTATCAATTCTAATAGGTTTTTCATTTTCATATTCTACACTTACTTGTGCTTTTGCATCTGGTCTTAAATAAGGAAGTTCAGATTTTCTTATTTTATTTCTTAATATCATTAATTTATGTGCAAGAACAATTGGAAGAGGCATAAACTCAGCTGTTTCATTTGTTGCATAACCAAACATTAAACCCTGATCACCTGCACCTTGCTCTTTTTCTTCTTTTTTATCAACACCTTGAGCAATATCAGAAGATTGTTCTGAAACTCTCACATCAATTTCACAAGTATGACCATTAAAACCATATTGATCATCATCATATCCTGCATTAACAATAGCTTTTCTAGAAATTTTTTCAATATCTATTTTCCCTTTACTTGTAACCTCTCCACACACAAGAATAAAATTATCTTTAACAGCACATTCAATAGCTACACGAGAATTTTTATCTTGCTCAATAAAAGCATCTAAAATAGCATCAGAAACTTGATCACAAACTTTATCTGGATGTCCTTCACCAACAGATTCAGATGTAAAAATATAATTGCCTCTTTTCATTAAAATAAACTAAAAAATAATTTTATATAGTTTATGAATACAAAATTCATTATCAAATTATTTTTTTCTTTTAAGTTATTAATCTCCTTGCAAGATCTCTCCCTTTTCTTTCAATATAATCTAAACTATCTTGAAAAGTGTCTTTGATAGAAACAAGATACTCCCTCAACCCCATAAAAGGAACATACCCATCTAAAATGTAAACTCCTTGGTTATCCATCATAATTAAACTCAAAACTAACTTTTAAAGATTTATATAAAAAATCTATACAAAAAATAATAAAAATAAAATAAAAAATAAAGAAAATTAATGGAGATTATTTATCTTCTATCAAAATTTCTTCGTGGTGGTCTATCTTCCATAGGTTTTGCTTCATTCACTTTCAATGGTCTTCCTTCAACATCTTTCTCATTCATTTCTGCAATAGCTTTATCAGCATCTGCATCATTGACAAAAGTTACAAAACCAAATCCTTTTGATCTACCTGAGAATTTATCTGCTATAACAACAGCATCTTCAATTTCTCCATGTGGTTCAAAAAGTTCTTTTAGTTTAGCTAAATCCACACTAAAAGGCAAATTACCTACATACACTTTCTTACTCATATTTTCCTCCTGCTTTCATTTACTTCATTCCCATACCAGAACAAGCCAAACTTGCCTACCAGTACTAATTATGGAACATATAATTCCTTTATAAAGATATCTAATCTATTCTATTTTCTGTGTTTCTTCATAACAAAGAACTGCAAGACTAGCTAATTCTTCACCGATATATTCTGCAATAAAACTAGAAAAATCTATATAATCATCACATTCTTCACCAATTTCCCTTGTAATAAAATTAGGCGGACCAATATAATCAATACATTTATTTGCAAGTTCTTTACTAATTGCTTCAAAATAAGAAGCTCTTCTAAGAGGAGAATCAGAAGGAGGAGAAATATGGTTTATATACCTTTTAACTCTTTCTTTAAACTGGTCTATATAAAATGGGACAATTGTTTCAAAATGCACTATATCCAAAACTTTTAATTCTAAATCAATATAATCTAATGTTAGGTTTATATCTACCTCTAATGACTTTTGAAGCCTTGATTTAACATCATTTTTCATTTTGATATTAATACTTCTTTATATTTCTTATTAAATATTATTGTACTACATTATCTATCCAAAACCCTTTTATAGGGGTTTTTCTTAAAAAGATTATTAAAAGGAGGTTAATAAAAACACATGGCGTTAGACGTACTTGGATGGTTTGTTCTGGCATTTGTTGTATTAGGGCTGATAAAATTTCTATTCCTATTATTTAATGCAAAAGCATGGATGAAGTTCGCCTTTAAATTATATAGTAAGCCAGCTCTATTAGTGATTATTGAATTAATATTAGCATTAGTATTATTCTACTATTTACTTCAATCATTTACAATAGTTCAAATAATGGCTGGAGTATTATTAGGTGCCCTTTTAACAGGAATGACTTTTGCTGCATATGGTAAAGAGACAATAGCTTGGGCAAAGAAGATCATGAACACTAAATCATTATTAAAGAAAGCTTGGTTACCTATGTTATTATGGCTTATATTAATGATTTGGGCATTAATTGAATTATTTTAATTCAATTCAATTTTTTATTTTATTTTTTTAACTTTTAAGAAGATGTAAGAAACAAAAATGGGAAAATTTTCAAGATTTATAAAATCAAAGATTTGGTTTCTAGTAGGGACAATTTTATTTATTTTTTCAGGGATAAGATATCTTAATGCAGATTATACTTTAGTAGCTATTTTATATTTTATAGTTGCATTTGTTTTTTTATTGGGATTTTTGTTAAGAATAGGACAAGGTAAAAAGGATAAATCCAAGAAAAAAGCCAAGAAGAAACTTAAGGTAAAACAAAAGGAAGAAA
>CAZQAV010000008.1:9645-11765 GCA_964591395.1 Candidatus Woesearchaeota archaeon
AATTTGGGGGATGGTACTATTTAGATGGGCCCTAGAATAGCAATCTTTAAAAACCAATATTAATCTAAGGATATATGGTTTTAGAATTAGGTACAATATTAACTAACGAAGAGATAAATAATGGAAATTTCAAAAGAGATGGGACCTATAATGGATTTGAAGTTATTTCCAAACAAAGGAGATATTATTTTTTAGATAAAAATCCAATAAAAATAGATTCATTTAGTGTGGCAGCTACAGTTCCTAAAAGAGAATATGATAAGATGCTCAGGTTAAAGCAAAAAGGTAAACAATCAATTTATAGGAAACCGCAATAATAATTCATTAAAATGAAAATAAAAAATTTAAAAGTTGTGATTCTTTCATTAATTGCTTTAGCAAGTTTAGTATTAGCTGTTTTAATTGATTGGTATTTTATAATTTTAGCTTTAATTATATTATATATCAATAATAAGGAACTTAAGAAAAGGAATTAAAAGCTATTTATTTTTCCATAATAACCTATTTTTTAATTTAAATCAAACTTTTCAATTTCTTTTATTGTTTCATTAACAAGTTTATCAATCTTTGTTTCAGCTATTATTTTTTCAAAAACCTTTTCTTTTGTTTTTGTACAAGGTTTTTTTGAGATAATGCTGCAGCAATCTTTGTATTTCTCGACGCTGATATCATATGTTTTTATTTTTCTAGATAAATCAATTATTTCTTGTTTATCATATGTTAATAATGGTCTAAATAAGGGAATAGAAATTCCTAAACTTGTAGCTTTTAAGTTCTGCATTGTTTGAGAAGCAACTTGGGCCAAATTATCTCCTGTGACAAGTCCATCATAATGATTTTCTTTTGCAAATTTTTCAGCAACTTTCAATATATAATGTTTAAACAAAGTAACATCATATTTTTGTTCAACATTTCCTTGAGCACACATTTCATACATGCCATAAGGTATTAAAAATAATTTTGATTTAAATTGATGTTTATTCAATATTTCAACTGTTTTTTTAATTTTAGTATCATATGCTTTTTTATTATCATTAAAAGTATGAAAATGTAAAAAATCAACATTACATCCTCTTTTCATCATAAGCCAAGCAGCAACAGGAGAATCAATACCTCCAGATAATAAACATAAAACTCTTCCACTTGTTGAAACAGGCAATCCCCCATTTCCTTCTATTCTTTTGTCATATACATAAACAATATCTGAAGAAGGTATTTCAACAAAAATTGTTTTATCAGGATTTGAATAATTGACTTTTAATCCTAATTTATTTGAAATTTCTCCAAATTCTTTATTAAGCTCAAGAGAGTTCAATTCAAATCTTTTATCCCCTCTTTTAGTATTAAATGAAATATTTTTGTGACCCGATTTCTTCACCTTTTTAAGTAAACTTTCAACTTTTTTCTTAATAGATTCAACTTTCTTTTCAACTTCTTCAACAAAACAAAAATATTTTATTCCAAAAACATTTTTTAAAGCTCCAATAATTTTCTCTCCATCTCCTTCAAATGTCCCAATAATTCTTTTATCATGCCTATCTAGTTCTTTAACCCCAATACCTTCTCTTTTACATGATTTTCTAATATTTTTCATAAGCTGTTTTTCAAAATATGAAAAGTTTCCTTTTTTCAATCCTATCTCTGAATGATGTATTAATACCTTATCCATATTTTTCTCACAAAATTACATTATAAAAACATAACTTATTTAAAGAAGTTCGCACAATATTGTAGTAGGGAAGATGTTAAAAGAAGAATTTCTCAGCAAATTAAAAGTAGAATTAAAAATTTCTAAAAATTCAGAATATACTATTAGAAATTATATCAAATCAAATAAACAATTATTATCTTTTACAAATAAAGATCCAAGCGAAATAAATGAAGATGATGTAAAAATGTATATAGTTGAAAACTTAAGTGATAAAGCTTCAACCTCAATTATCTTATTTTTAGCAGCTATAAAATATTCTTATTTAAATATATTAAAAAAAGATTTAACAGCAGGAATAAAAAGACCTAAAAGAGAAAAAAGAATGCCTGTTGTTTTAACAAAAGATGAAATTAAAAAATTAATATCTTCAATAGAAGCAAAAAAATCAAAATTAATGGTATCTTTAATG
>CAZQAV010000009.1:0-11190 GCA_964591395.1 Candidatus Woesearchaeota archaeon
ATTTATTTTTACAGCCTCTATAATCTCTCCTTCTCCTGTTGAATCAATTAAAAAAAGATAATTGTGGCCAGGTTTTAGAAAACCCATACTATCTTTTGCAGGTTTTAATATATAATTTACGCCTAATTTTTCTGCTTGATGAATCAACTCCATCATATTTTTTTTATTAAAACTATGTGATGCATATTCTGGTTCCACTTTATTCGAAGAATTCAATGCCTAATTCATCTTCTATTTCTTGGTGTCTTATACTCTCTATACTATCTCCACTTCCCAATATTTGTGAGCTCTGTACACCTGTTACTATTAATAAAACTCTTAATGATTTTTCCATATCTGCAGAAATTTGAGCCCCCCATATTAACTTAGCATCTGGATTTAATTTTTCACCTATTGTTTCTATTATTGTTTTACATTCATCTAAATGCATGTCTGGCCCACCAACTATGTTTACAAGAGCGCCTGAAGAATTGGAAATATCTACATCTAAAAGTGGATTTTGTATTGCTTTATCCACAGCTTCAATAGCTCTTTGGGCACTATCTGATTCACCCATACCAATTAAAGAAACACCTCCATCAAGCATAATGGTTTTTACATCTGCAAAATCCAAATTTACCAAACCTGCTGAAGTTACAAGTTCTGTTGTTCCCTTGACAGCATTTGTTAATATTTCATCTGCTATTTTGAAAGCAGTATGTAGGGGTAATTCGGGAGCTAATTCTAATAATTTATCATTTGGTATTACTATTAATGTATCTACACTTGCTTCCATTCTTTCTAAACCATCCATTGCATTTTCAATTCTTTTTCTTCCTTCTATTGTAAAGGGTAATGTTACAACCCCTATTACTAATGCTCCTTGTTTTTTAGCTAATTGGGCAATAACAGGAGCTGCACCTGTACCTGTTCCACCTCCAAGACCACATGTAATAAACACCATATCACAGGTACCTAATTTCTTTTTTATTTCAGAAGCAGACTCTTTTGCAGCTTCTTCACCGACCTTAGGATTACTTCCTGCACCTAAACCTTGAGTTAATTCTTTACCAATTAATATTTTTTGATCTGCATTTGCATATAATAAGTCTTGAGCATCTGTATTAACGGCAATTAATTCTCCTCCTTTAATACCAATTTCTCTCATTCTACTTAAAGAATTTCCTCCACCCCCACCAATACCTATAACCTTAATTTTAGCAGATTGTTTTTTTAAAAGTTCTTCCAATTCCTGATCTATTTCTCTTATTTCTGGGGGCAAATCAGAAGGCATTGAACTACTATTGGATTGATTATAAACATCTTCCATGTTTAAAATAATTAATAACTCTTTATAAGGATTATTGTGATTTTTTAGTGTCTTTTTCGATGTTCTCGTCGGACTTGGGTTTTTCTTCCTTTTTCTTTTTTACTGGTTTAACTTCTAAATCCATTTCAAAAATCTCTTTAAATTTGTCCTTAAACATTTCAACAAATTTTGCCATTGGTTCTTCAACTTCAAGAATTATTTTTTTATTTTGGATATTAAATTTCAGTTCTTTCTTAAATAAAAACCCAATAAATGAGCTTATTTTATCTTCAATTTTTTCTAATTTCCTTAAGACATTTACTTCATAGACAACATCTTTTCCTGCTACAGGATTATTAAAATCTACCATGATTCTTCCACCAGAAACAGATAATATTTTTCCTACTCTTCCATCAAAATTAAACATAAAACCTTGAACAGGATTAAGGTTTTGCTCTTTGAAAACTTTCGCAGGCATCATTTGTATTAATTCTGCTTTTCTTTTTCCAAATGCTTTTTCAGCTGTTAACTCTATAACATGCTTGCCTTTTTCTTTTCCAATTAAAAATTCGTCAACACCTTGCAAAAACATGCCTTGGCCTAAACAAAATGAAAAAGGTTTAGCATTTGTTTTTAATTCTGCTTTTTCAAGATCTTCTTTTATATTAGAATCAAAGATATCTCCATCTTTTACTCTTGCAGTAAATTCAATCTCAATAAAATCGTTCTTTTTGAAAGCCATTTTACATATCTCTTTTATTAAAAACGTTTATAAATGTATTTTTTTTGAATAGGTTATGGTTTTAAAAATAATTAATGCCACAGAGGCAAGAGTTGGAACCCATATTCTTATTGATGGAAGACCTTTTACTATAAAAAAAATAGATATAAGTAAAACAGGTAAACATGGACATTCTAAGGCTAGAGTAGAGGCTGCAGGGATACTTTCTTCTGGGAAAAAAGTTTTTGTTGTTCCTGGACATGATAGACTTGAGGTTCCTATGATAAATAAAAAGAAAGGTCAGGTTTTATCAATAAGTGATAAAGTTAGTGTTATGGACTTAGAAAGTTTTGAGACATTAGAAATAGTATGTCCCGATGATGTGAAATCAGAACTTGAAGAAAATTGTAATGTTGAGTATTGGGATGTAGAAGGGGAATTAATGATCAAGAGGAAATTATAATGGCAAAAATAATAGAAGCAACAAACAGATTATTTAAGAATGTGTATGTATGTAAAAAGTGCCAAACAAAGATAAGGGCAGATGCTCAAAAAATTTTAAAAGGCAAAGTTAAATGCAGAAAATGTAGTAAGAAAGCTTTCAGGCCTTTGAAGAAAAAATAGGTGACTTAAAATGAATTTTATTATATTTGATTTGATATTTTTAGTTATTTTTATCTTATTAGCAACAATCTTTCTCTATAAAAATAAAAAAAATCTTGCTAAAGATGGGCCTTTTCTTTTATATAGAACAAAATGGGGGATTAAATTAATAGAAAAGGTTGGAACAAAATATCAAAAAACATTGCAATTTCTTAGTTATATCTCTATCATTGTAGGATATATTTTAATGGCATTGATTGTTTATTTTATCATATATAGTGTATGGATATATATTACAACTTCTGTATCTCAAGTTATAAGGGCCCCACCTATTGCTCCTTTAATACCTTATTTTCCTCAATTATTTGGAATGGAAAGTTTTTTTCCTCCTTTTTATTTTGCATATTTTATAATTGCTATTTTAATAGTTGCTACTGTTCACGAATTTTCACATGGGATTTTTGCAAGAAAACATAAAATAAAAATAAAATCAACAGGGTTTGCCTTTCTAAGATATTTCCCTGTATTTTTTGGGGCTTTTGTTGAACAAGATGATAATCAGATGAAAAGAGCTGACAAATTCAAACAAATGAGCATATTGGGTGCAGGTGTTCTTGCCAATATTCTTACTGCTATTTTATTTTATATTATATTATTTGTATTTTTTACATCTACTTTTATAGCTTCGGGAGTTATATTTGATTCATATTCATATTCTGCAGTTCCTATTGAAGATGTAACTACTATAAATGGTGTTGGGTTAATAGATTATAGTTATGAAGAAATTGTGGATTTGCTTGATGAAGATAGCTCTTTAGGAGATATACAAACCTTAAATGGAAATTATGTTGGTGTTAAAGGCTTTTATAAAGAAGGAGGGAAGATATTTTTAGCTTTATATGATGAAGCGCCGGCTATTAATTCAGACATGGGGGGAATTATAACCCACATAAATGGGGTAAAAATAACACGTACTGAAAAATTAGCAGAAGAATTAAATAAATATTCTCCTAATGAAACTATAAAGATAACAAGCATAAATGAAAACGGGTCATCAACCATAGATTTAGTTCTTGGCCAACATCCTACTGAAGAAAAAGGATGGCTAGGTATTGGTTTTTTGCCAAAATATAAACCAGGATTTGCAGGTAAATTAATGGGTTTACTTCCAGCATATAAAGAAGATCATGTATATTATGAACCAAAAAATGATGCTAGTTTATTTATTAAAGATCTTTTATGGTGGATATTTATCATAAATTTTTTAGTTGCATTATTTAATATGCTCCCTGTAAGTGCTCTTGATGGGGGAAGATTCTTTTATCTAACAATTTTAGCAATAACAAAATCAAAAAAGGTTGCAAAAAAATCTTTTAAGATGATAACATATTTCATATTATTCTTATTTTTAATATTAATGATCAAATGGGTTACTAGTTTTATTTAAAATTACAAATCAATAACACCATCTTTTGTCAATGCTGCAAATCTTATTCCTACAGGTGAATTAAGTAATGCAGAGATTAATGCCATGTGTTCTTTTCCATTTCCACTTGCAATTGAAAGAGCTACTTCTGTGCCGTTAATTTTTCCCTTAAGTTTTTTCGCAAGATCTTCTTTAAGTTCTTTCAGTTTTTTATCTAAATCAGCTTTGATAAATGTGAATTCTTTTTCATGCGTAAATTGTTTTGCAAAATCACTTCCAATAAGAATTATTTTATCCCATTCACCATATTTCATTAACCCAGATACTTGGGCCCATGAACCTTTTCCTGTTGATAATAATGCTACTAGTTCCATGTTTCAAATAAATATGTTGATTTTATAAGCATTTATGTGATATTATGTAAAAGAAATCTTTATAAACTTAAATTAGTTCAATTTTTTACCGTAAACTACATCGTGAACATCTAAATTCTGGGTGTTGGCGCATAGGTAGGAGGGTATAATAAGATGGATTTCAAAAATGACTTAGTAAAAGCTTTGGTAGAGCTTAGAAAAGATAAAGAAAGAAAGTTTGATCAGACAGTGGACTTAATTATAAATCTGCAAAAATTTGATGTTAAGAAAAATCAATTAAATTTGTTGCTAAATGTTCCACATAAAATTAAAGAAAAGAAAATTGGTGCTTTTTTAGAAACAGATAATCCTAATGTAGATACAATTAGATTTGACCAATTTAAAAAATATAAAGATAAAACTGCTTTGAAAAAATTAGTTGACAAATATGATTTCTTTATTGCTCAAGCAAAATTAATGCCAAAAGTTGCTACAACATTTGGAAGAGTATTGGGTCCTGCAGGTAAAATGCCTTCTCCTCAAATGGGAATATTAATGGATGTGAATGAAAAAGCTATAAATGAATTAAAGAAAAAAATCAATAATACTCTTAAAGTTAAAATAAAAGAAGCAAGTATTAAAGTTCCTGTTGGAAAACAAAGCATGAAAGATGAAGAATTAATTGAAAATATTTCTAATATATATGATAATATTGAAAAAGAGCTTCCAAAAGGAAAAGATAATGTAAAAAATATAGGGGTTAAATTCACAATGAGTAAATTACAGAAGATAAAATTAAAATGAAAGTAGAAAGAACAAAGGCAATACCTGAAACTAAATTAAAGATTGTTCGGGATTTAGCAGATTTAATGAAGAATAAAAAAACATTGTTAATAGCATCTATAAAAAATATTCCTGCTTCACAATATCAAGAAATTAGTAAGAAACTTAGGGGAAAAGCTCTTGTTAAAGTTTTAAAGAAAAATTTAGTTTTCAGAGCTATTGATTCGTTAAAAAATAAAGAAATAAGTAAAATTAAAGATAAATTAGAAGATAGTATTGCATTATTATTCTCTGATTTAGATTCATATGATCTTGCTGCAGAGCTTTTACAAAGCAAAAGTCCTTCGAAGGCAAAACCAGGCCAAGAAGCTCCAATGGATATTGAAATACCTGAAGGGCCAACAGAATTAGTTCCAGGTCCAGCTATAAGTGAATTAGGTGCTCTTGGGATACAAATACAAATTGATAAAGGTAAAATAAATATTAAACAATCAAAGGTAATTGCAAAACAAGGTGAAAAAATATCTCAAGGTGCTGCGGATTTAATGAGTAAATTAGACATTAAACCATTTTCAATAGGTTTTGAACCTATTTTAGCATATGATACAAAAGAAAATAAATTATATCTAGAAATAAAAATAGATCAAGAAGCAACTGTTGAAGAGCTAAAATCAAATTATGGAAAATCATTAGCTTTTGCTGTTGAAATAGGATATCTCACTAAAGATACAATCTCATTCTTATTGGGAAAAGCAAGTGCTCATGGAAAAGCTATTGAAAATTTAGCTGGGGAGGAAAAAGAGGAAGAAAAGGTAGAAGAAGTAAAAGAAGAAGTTGTTGAAGAAAAAGCAGAAGAAACTAAAGAAGAAGTTAAGGAAGAAAAACCTACTGAAGAACCTGCAGAAAATCAAACTCAATCAGAAGAAAAATCTGAAGAGAAACCGGAGGAAAATAAATAATGGAAATCGTATATGCCGCACTTTTATTGCATAAGTTAGGCAAGGAAGTGAACGAAGAAAATGTAAAGAAAGTTGTTGTAGCTACTGGCGCAGAAGTTGACGAATCTCAAGTCAAATCTCTTATAGCTAGTCTGAAAGGTGTTGACATTGACAAAGAACTAGAAAGTGCTAGTTTAGTTAGTGCAGCTGCTCCTGCTGATAGTGGAAGCGCAGCGCCTGCAGAAGAGAAGAAAGAAGAAAAGCCAAAAGAAGAAAAGAAAGAAGCTGCAGCAGAAGGTTTGTCTGCTTTATTTGGATAATTATTTTTAATTTTAAATTTACCAATGTAGGCAAACCCAACTTTTACTAGTTCTAACAGTGTTAAGAATATCACAATAAATCTTATAACTGATTGTATTCTCATTTATTCACAATGTGGAATCTTTATCAAAATGAAAAATTTCTCGAACCCCTGAAATTTTCAAATGGAAAATCTCAATCAGATATTGTTAAAGAAGTATTAGATTCTATAAAAAAAGGACATAAAGTTATTTTTATCAAAGGTGTTTGTGGAACAGGTAAAAGTGCTATTGCTTTAAATATAGCTAGAAAACTTGGAAAAACATCTATTGTTGTACCTGGAAAAAATCTTCAAACACAATATAAAAGAGATTATGAAAGTAAGAACTATCTTTTAAAAGATAATAAAGAAAGATTAAAAATAAGTGTTATAACTGGTAGGAATAATCATGTCTGTAAATTTTTGCAAGATGAAAAATTTAATATTCCAAAAGAGAAAAAAGAAATAAACGCAAAATTATATGATATATTTGATTTTGGAAAATCAAAAAAGAAGGAGGTTAAAAAAGATATTTCAGCTGATAAATATGATTTGCCTTGCAAAATAGAGATAAAAGAAAAAAATCTTCGGAAGATTAAAGAATATTTAAGGCAAAATCCAAACATTAGGCAAGGTCTTATCCAAGAAATAAATAATGTTCGAAGAGCACCTATTGCAGGGGTTTGTCCTTATTGGTCCCCTGTTCTACTTGAAAAATATAATTTAGGAAAAGGTTTTGAAGATTACCCTAAAAGAAGCTATGAAGGATTAAAAGGAAATAAGTTTGTTATATATCAAGGTAAACCTGGTTGTGGTTTTTATCAACAGTTTAATTCATATATTGATTCAGATGTAATGGTGTTTAATTCTCTTAAATATATTCTTGAATCAGCTTTAAATAGAAAACCATTAACAGAAGTTGAAATTATTGATGAAGGTGATGAATTTTTAGATAGATTTTCAAATCAAAGAAAAATTAATTTAGATTGGTTGCAAAATTCGTTGATCCAAATAGCTAACTTTGATGAAAAAGTTCTGAAAATTTTTAAAGAATTACAAAATCTTATAAAAGACATCAAAAAAGATGAAAATGTGGCTAAAGCTATATCTTCTAATCTTATAATTCCATTAAAAGAAACAGGAATTTATGCTCTTTTGAGGATTTTTTTAGATACTCCTGAATTTTTGGAAGATATAGATGATGAAAGTTATTCTCTTGATGTCGAAGAAACAGCTAAAATGTTTGAGGATTTTTTTGAAGACAGTTATGTTAAATTTACAAAAAGTGATGTGGGGCTTGTTGCTAATATTGTGACAACTAATCTTGCTAAAAGATTTAAGGAAATGCAAGATAAAAATAAAATTATAATTTTGATGTCAGGTACACTTCATTCTCAAACTGTTTTAAAGAATGTTTTTGGGCTTGAAGATTTTGAAATCATAGATGCTGAAACAGAACAACAAGGAAAAATAGATATTCAAAGAACAGGTTTTGAGATGGATTGTAAATATGAAAATTTTGCAAAGGGGCAATTTACACGTGAACAATATTTGAAAGCTCTTGATAGGTGTGTTGAAATTTCAAAAAAACCTGCTTTAATTCATATAAATAGTTTTATGGATTTGCCTTCATATGATGAAATTGATAAATTTGGTCTTCAATATTTAATGTGCAGAACAGAATTAAAAGAGGTTCAGATGGAGGATAAGAAGGGATATTTGATTGATGAGTTTAAACAAGGAAAAAAAGAATGTTTATTTACAACAAGATGCGCAAGAGGTATTGATTTTCCGGGTGAACAATGTAAAAGTATAATATTTACTAAATTTCCTTATCCTAATTTCAAAGATCCTTTTTGGGAAATTTTTAAGCGAACACATTTTCAATATTATTGGGATTTTTATAAAGACAAAGCAAAAAGAGAATTACATCAAAAAATATATCGTGGTCTTAGATTTAAAGAAGATCACATATTTCTGCTTTCACCTGATGAAAGAGTTTTGAAAGCCATGGAAAATTAATTAAGATATTTTTAGAAACCAAAACAATCTCTGTATTTTAATAAGCTAGAATATTTAAGAAGTAGTCGGGCATTTCCATATTGGCTATCTAATGTTAAATCTCCATTCCCACTCGCCATCTGAATTATTTCGCAAAGATTTGTTCCATCAAATTCCGGAATATATTTTGCATGAATCCAAAGATATATGCTGGGATCTCCTTCTGTTAAAAGTTCATTTTCTCCTATTAAAAATGCATCTCTTTGAACTCTTTCATTTCCTTCAAAACTATAAAAAACAAGTGCTACAGGGTCTTTTTCAGGAACATCTTTGATAAATTCTGTTGATAAAACAGTTGAAACAACTTTTTGTACTTCTTCTTGACTAAGAGGCACATATCTTAAAGGTTCTCCTTGGGCAGCTTCTTCTGTAAAAAAAGACTTAATTAAAATTGCTAATATTAAAATTGCTAATACTCCAAAAATATAAATTAAAATCCTTCTTTTTTTATTTTTCATTTTGAGTAAAAAACGCCGCTACCAGGAATCGAACCTGGACGTCCGAAGGACCCTGGGCTCAAACCAGGTGCATTACCATTCTGCGCATAGCGGCTCAATTTAAGATAATAAGAACAAGTTAAAAGGCTTTCTATTTATTCAAATACTCTTTTCCACCAAGGTTTTTTTATAATAATTGGGTTATCATGTTCATCTATTATCTCATGTTTGATTACTGGTTTTTCTTTTAAAACCGGTGCTGATTTTGCTAATTCTTTTGTAGCTTCTTCAATAGCATTTTCAACAAGGATCCTTGAATATCCTTGATTAATTAATGCCCATTTCAATGTGTCTTTATCATAACCTTTTTTCAAATTCTTCTTAAAATAAGATATCAATCTTGTTCTATAATCTTCCATAAAAAGAAAACGTTGATTTAGTTTAAAAATATAATTGTGATTTTATGCCTATAATCTTATCTCAACCTTATGGGCTTTATTCTCTTGTAGAATTTCACAGCTTCATTTAATCTTGTCTTGGATTGGGCGTATATTGTTAATAATTTTTCACCTTTTTTTACTTTTTCTCCAAGATGATGATTTAAATATAATCCTGCAGCTTTATCTATTGGACAACCTGCTGATTTTGCTAATAAATTAATTTCTTTGTTATGGATTTCCTTTATTCTTCCTGTTCTTTTTGCAAAAATATCTTTTTTAAACTTCCCTGGTTTTAAATTTATAATTTTTCCTTTCTGAGCTTTTATTATTTCTTTAAATTTATCATATGCTTTACCTGAATATAACATTTCTTTTGCTAAATCTTTTCCTTTTCCTTTTTTAGCTTTTTTAGTCATCTCTAATATCTCTCCTGCTAAAAATATAGATTTGTCTTCCAAATCTTTTGGGCCTTGTTTTTTAGGATCTAATATATCTATAACATCTATTAATTCTAATATTGGTCCAACCCCATTTCCTATTGGTTGTTTTCCCTCTGTTAAAACAACTTTTATTTTTTTTCTAAAATATCCTCCTAATTTTTCAAATTTCTTTTTGAGAAGAAGTGCTTTTTGTTTGCTTACTTTTGCATTTTTTCCATAAGGGATGTCTATAAGGATATAATTACTTCCTGCTGCTAATTTTTTAGACATTATTGAAGCTAATAATTGCGCTTGGGGATCTATTTGTAATATTTTTTCTACCCTTATTATTTTTGAATCTGCAGGAACAATCCCTAATGCCCCTCCCCATGCTAAAAAGGCACCTGTTTTTGACATTATTCTTCTAAGTTCTTTGGGAGAAAATTCCACTTTTGCTATTGCTTCTGTAACATCTGCTGTTCCTGCTGCACTTGTTATTGCCCTTGAAGATGTTTTTGGCATATATACTCCTGCTGCCACACAAATCGCAACCACTAAATGAGTTGTCCTATTACCGGGTATCCCCCCTATACAATGCTTATCTGCAATTGGTTTTTTATCCCATTTAAAAATATTTCCTGTTTTTAATATGGCCTTGATTAAATATGTTGTCTCTTTAAAATCCATACCATTTTTTTCCATTGCAGAAATAAATAATGAAACTTCAGGCTCAGATAAATTATTATCCACAATATCTTTTATGATTGCGTGTACTTGTCTTTTTTTCAATTTTTTGTTTTCAAATTTTTTCTTTATATAAACTAGGCTTTTTGGGAGATTTGCAACATTTATTCCTACTTTTTGGCCTTCTCTTAATTTCATTCTTTTTCTTATTTCAGAAGAAACAACTATTTCATCTTCTTTTACAACTTTATCAATAGTATTTGCTGGCATTGAAAGTTTTTTAGGATATCTCCCAAGGGTTTCAACAAATATTCTCCCATAATTTGTGATCCCCACTTTTTCAGCTGTTTTTGTATTTAACATTGCAGCAGGTATTCCTGTAGACCATTTAAGGAATTTTACTTTTAGTTCCATGTTTTATCCTCTTTTAAAAATAATTATCAAAGGGAGTTTTTATATTTATCTAGAAAGATAAAAATTATTTTTTATCTTGTTCTAAAAATACTTTTGATTTCTTCTTTCCTCGATATAACTCTAATAAAATCAACATATATGCGAGAATTAAGGGTCCCAATATAAGTCCTAAAACCCCCCATAAAAATAATCCCCCAATCATTCCAATTAAAATTACAGATGAATTGAGATTTGTTGTTTTAGATACAAAAATAGGTCTTAGAAAATTATCAACTGTTGAGGC
>CAZQAV010000010.1:0-11184 GCA_964591395.1 Candidatus Woesearchaeota archaeon
TCTGTACCTGTTGTTGGTTTTCCATCATAAAACTCATATATAGTATTTAATCTTTTCACATCATCTACAATTTCTTTATCACAGCCTTCTTCTATTAAAACCTGCTCTAATTCATTTAAATTAATTTCAATTTCTGTAGATATTTCTGCAAGTTCTTCTAATAAAGGATCTGCTTCAATAAAATTCATTTTTTCCACATTAGAATCAAAAAGAAGATTGTACATTTCATGTCTTTTTTGATTTTTATTATAAACTTCTGTCAATATATCTTCTGTTAACACAGAATTTTTATTATCTTCTCCCAATGCCATATAAATATTCTGACTATATTCTTGGATTTGTTCTTCAAATTCTTGAATATCAAGAGCATTTCTTTCTTGTAAAGGAATTTCTAATTCTTCGTCCGATAAAAACATTAGACTAAATAAATCTGGCAGATGATACCCTTCTAATTTAAAATAAGAACTAAGCAACTTATCTGCTTTTTTTGAATCTTTTAATAATTTTTGTGCTTCAAGATCATCTCTTAATATCTTATTTAATTGCATACCTTCTTCATATTCTACATGATGATCTGTTTCATGTTGATGTTCATGTGTTAATATCCATCTAGGATCTGTTATATCTCTTATTTGTTCAGTAGCATAAAGATCATAAGCTTGTTCACCCACCATTAAATATTTATATCCTGCAGCAGAATTAAATTCCCCCGTAAATTCAACAAAACTATAAAATTCTGTTCTTCTTGGGTCTTCTTCAAACCATTTATCAACTATTTGTATTAATTGTGGGCTAGGATTAGCATAAAAATATTCATCTTCCTCATAATTTTTATCTACAAGAAAGAAAGTGATATTAGAATATTTAGAATTTAAATAATCTAAACTTTGTGCAGCTAAATTGTAAACAGAATCATCACTAACTTCAAAATTACGCGAATTAAAAGCAACCTGTTGTTTTGCTTGTTCAGGATCTAATATGGCAAAAACATTTCCAGAATTAATTCTTAATTCATAATCTAAAATTTCTCCTTCTGAATTTTCTTTCTTTAAATTAGGAGAACTTAATTGAAAAGCCACACTTTCTGAAAAACCCCCCTCAAAGAACGAACCAGAATTCTGAACATTTTCTGTCTCAATTTCTACTTCTCCATCTATAAAACTAAAGCCAACCCTTCCATTTCTGATAAAAGTTCCTCCTTTGTTAGGAGAATCATGTACAACATACGGAATTTGGTTAGAATCAGATCTATCTACAGCGCTTAATGAATCCCCTTCCTCAACAATAACCAAGAGCCTATCTTGTTCATCAGACAATATTTCTAATACAGCTTCCCCTTCTTCATCAACAAATAGAGATCCATCTTCATTTCTTTTATATTTTGGTTTAAAAGCATTAAATAATTTATTTCCCCCCACTATTTCAAATTCCACCCTTCCCCCTTCAACACTCTGCATATTCAATTTTCTTCCTTCCTCTATTTGAACATAATTTCCACCATAATCACTAAGATCATGATCAAAATCAGAAATTAGCGTTTCCCCATTTAACCTATCCATACCAGGAATTCCACCATCAAATTCATACCCTTTATATTCTAAAGTACCTAATTTTAACAAATATCCTTTTTCATGTATTTCTACATCTCCATCCAGTATAGAACCATCTGGAAGAATTGCATCAAACCCTCTTAAAATTGTTGGAGAGCTACCAGGAATAAAATCAAATAAACCAAGGTACTTTGTTAAATCTGCTCCCTCAGGAATTTTAATTTGAATATCTTGCCCAGAAAAAGTCACCTGAGTATTTGGGGGAAGTTCTAATGTTTTGCCATTTATAGTATAATTTCCACTTTGATTATTTGTTGTAAAATCAATTTCTAATATTACTGCATTAGATTTATTCACAACAATGTGGGCCATTACTGGAACACCATAAGGATTATATGGAATAATATTCTTAAACAAAGCACCATTTATAGACAATTGAGCACCCTCCACATCAAATCTAAAAGTAACTTGATCAATATTTTCTATTTCTTTTATCCCCCACCCAAATATTTCATTTCCTTGTGTAAACCCAAGAGCTTCACCTATATTCAATAATTCAGGAGAAATAATTTCTTCTTCAGCATGTATAAAAGAAACTAATAAAAGCAGGCATACAATTAAGATTAAAATTTTTTCTTTCATTCTTGTAAGGGATATTTATTTGCAAAGATAAATTCATAAGGTTCTCCATCCAAACCAATTTTTTCATCTTTAATATAAAAGATTTTAGTATCCTCACCATAATCAATAAAATCTATTATTAAATCATTTTGCAATGAAACATCTAATATGCAAGTTATACATATTCCTTCTCTACCCAATTGATCTTGGATAATATTTGCAGAAGCAAGATACATCACCTTTAATCTATTTGGAATTTTTATATTTTTCCAGTCTTTTAACCTAGATTTAGAATCTTCTTTTTCTATTGTTAATGGATATTCAACATCCATAATAATTTCATTTTCCCTTATTTGAGTATCTATATTTATTTCTCCTTGAATTACATTATATTCAGGAAAATCTAAAAAACTATTAGCACAAAAATATAATCTTTCAGCAGTATATTCAGATATTTCTCTTTCAATTTTTTCCAATGAAGGCATAATATTTTTTTCATTATAGTAATAATAAGGAATTTCATCTATTGTTGAATACATTGGGGCAGAAGCATAACCTCCCGATTGACCAACAGAATAAACAACTTCTTTTAAACTATCTTCAATGCATTCTTGAACAAATAAATAAATCAGATCAGAAGAAACATCACCTGTTGTTCCAGAAGTATTTCTATTAATTGTTAAATATATAGCAAATATAGCAATAAGTATAACTACTACAACAATAAATATACTAACTTGCCCCTTTTTATTGTACATAAAATAATTAATTAAATAGAATATATAAACTTTATTGGGATAATTTATCAAATCAATATCAATTCAAAACTCAATCTTTTTGTATTTCTTTAAAACCTGAATACCTTCCCATGAAACAACAAGTGTTAGCACAAACAATATTATTGAAATAATAGATAACAACCAGTTTCCTGTGAAAATATATCCTTGAGCACCAAATAAACCATATAATAACGCGGCAAGTGTTGTAAGTATCATAAAAATTGTAGGGATTATTAAGAATTTTATTTTCTTTTTATGTTCAATAAAATAAGCTGATATTGTTATCAAAGCTATAGCTGCTATTAATTGATTAGCACTTCCAAATAATCTCCATAAATTAACATATTGATTTGTTACAGCTAAAATATATGCAGGTATAAGTGTAGCTAAAACCCCAATCCCTTTTTTGCTAAATATTTTAGGTTTAAATGTTCCTGCTAATACAAGTCTTGATAATCTTGTAGAAGTATCTAATGAAGTTAATATAAATTGATTAACCATAAATGCTCCTATTAAAGCTGCAATAGGGAATGTTAAAAAAGAAATATTCAGTTGAGAAATTACATTACCAACACCATTTCCAAATGCAATTATCCACCCTTCTTTTAATGAACCAATAAAATTCAATGCACCTGTGCTTGGCAAACTAGCAACAAACAATAAAACAAGTATAGCTAATATTCCTTCAGCTATCATTCCACCATATCCTATAAATCTTCCATGACTTTCTTTTGCAAGTTGTTTAGAGGTAGTCCCAGATGAAACTAACGAATGAAAACCAGATATAGCACCACATGCAAGTGTTATAAATAAAATAGGCCATACAGGTAATCCACTATGAATAATTGCCGGACTATTAACAATAGGTTTAACAATTAAAATAGATATAAATCCTAAAAATAAAAACAAAATAAGTTGAATAGAACTAAGATAATCTCTTGGCTGTAAAAATACCCAGACAGGTATAACAGAAGCTATACCCCCATATATAAATAATAAAGTTATCCAAATTATTCTTGAGATTTCTTGTGAAAAAGGAAGTGTTATAGGTATTTTATATCCTACATACATAAAGAAAAATGAAACAGCTAAAGCAATTATAGAAGCTACCACAGGATTTGCTTTAAATTTGTAAACAGATAAACCAAGTATAACAGCTATAATTGAAACAGCAATAATTGGAATAACTAATGCAGGTTGAGCAATAATACTATCTGCAGCACCAACAGAGAAAACAGTTACAATCAACATCAATGTCAAGTAAATCATAATAGCAAAAATTTTCCCAGATTTTTTATTAAGAGCTTTTGAAGTTATTTTAGATATGCCTTTTGCTTTGTTTTTAACAGAAACCATTAATGTTAAATAATCATGGACAGCACCCATAAATATAGTTCCTAATACAATCCATATGGCTGCAAATAACCACCCAAAATAAGATAATGCTAATATTGGACCAATAATGGGCCCTGCTCCTGCAATAGATGCAAAATGATGGCCAAATAAAAAATATTTATTTGAAGGATAATAATCTGTTTTATCTTTGTTTTTCCAAGCAGGTGTTTTTTTATTTGAAGGTTTTATTTTTTTCTCAATATATTTCCCATATAAAAAATAATTTCCAATTAAGAATGCTACTCCAATGATTGCGATTAATGCTGCATTCATTTTTTATCTCCTTTTTTAAAGTAGCGGAGGTGGGATTTGAACCACACGATCTCCGGGTTATGGGCCCGGTGAGGACTCCAGACTCCTCCACTCCGCTGGTATTGAATATATAATTTGACTTTTAAAGGTTTTGAATGTAATTTATTAAAATTATAAACAAAAATTATTTAATATTTCTTCTATAGAAATCAGCTAAAAATATGTATTGTGTAAATATCCCAGCAGGAATACCTACTAAAACTATAATCATAACCATAAAGATTACTGCCAATAAAAGACCTTTTAATATAGTTATAATATAGTCTCCAAAATTAGAAAAAACAAGACCTATCTTATCAAATTCAAATAAAGAATTTATAGTTTCCTTATTAAAGAAGTTAATGAACAATATTGGAATTATAAGCATCTCTAATAAAACCCTAGCAAAGCTTAATAACCAAATAGGTATTCCTAATAATCCAAGAATTATCCCCAATATACCTAAAACCAAAAGATATGCTAAGATAAAAGGAATAGATTTTAAAAGCATAAAAAATCCTAATTTCATATCACTTTTAAATTTGAATAGAGGTAATTGTTTAAATTTTCCTTTACTAAACTCTTGGACAATTCTAATACTATATCCCCCCAAAGCAAACCAACCAAAAATAGGAAACAAAATCCATAAAATATTCCACATACCTTTTGGCCTATTAAAAGGATATTTGAACGCTGTTCCAAATTCTAATTTATCTTTACCAGCTTTATTTTCTTTCATATAATTTTAAAATAAAAGAGCTTTTTAAAGTTAATTACACCAAATACAAAGCTTTAAATTCTCAAGATAATCTATTATTTTATGCCCCGATCGCATAGTGGTATTGCACCAGATTGCTAATCTGGGACTTTCGGGTCAGGTAGGTTCGATTCCTGCTCGGGGCGTTATTTTTATATAACCTATTCAGTTATCTAATTTAAGATGGATAAAATCAAAATCAAATCCTATGTTGAAAATTTATCTCCAAAACAATTAGGATTAAAAACTAAATTCAAGATTAAATTAATATCTAAACTGGGTCAAGGAACAGGAAACTTAAATTATCTAGTTGAAACAAATTATAAAAAATTTGTTTTTAGGATAAATATGGATCCTAACAATAAAACAAAATCAAGAAAAGAATTTAATTCTTTAAAACTTATTAAAAATTATAATTTTGGTCCAAAAGTTCTATTTATAGATGATTCTAGGAAAATCTTTGATAGTGATTTAATTATTTTAGAATATCTTAAAGGAAAAACCGTTGATAAAACTAAAGAATATTTTAAGCCCATCATGTATAAAAAAATAGGAAAATTATGTGCAAATATGCATGCTATCAAATTAGATAAAAATCTTAAAAAATTAGACTATAATGAAACTTTTTATGGATATAAAAATCAAATCAAATTTATTAAAACAGATTATCTATCTTACCTAAATAAAAAAATAAAAGATAAAAAATTATTGAAAATGATAAATGAAACTTTCCTAGAACAGGCAAATTCTATTTCTAAAGAAAAATATATAGTGGATCCTGTTTTAAGTCAAGGAGATTTTTGTGAACAAAATATAATAGTTTCAAATAAAAAATATAAACTAATTGATTTTGAAGATCTAGAATTAGCAGACAGGTCTAATCATCTTTCACATATTTTTACAGATTTTGGAAAACCATTTAATAAAAAACAGAAAAAATTGTTTTTTAAAGAATATATAGAAAGAACAAAAGTTAATGAAAAGGAACTAACTGAAAAAATTGAGAAGTGGATTCCTCTCAAATTATTTGAAATTTTTCTTTGGTCTTTAACACATTTCTTAAAGATAAAAGAAGGAAAAATGCATCCCAAGTTCTACGAAACAGATAACCTGCAAGATAATCTTTCTTATTCAAAAACTATGTTCAAAAGATGCCTTAGATTTGGGATTATAGATAAAAAATATGCTAAACTTGATTTAGAAAAATCACTGATTTAATTTTTTAACTCTCCAATAACCAATTAAGTTTAAAAACAACTAATTTCTCTTTCTAAGATGGGGGTGTTAAAATTAGGTATTGATGATGCAGGTAGAGGACCTGTAATAGGACCTATGATTCTTTCAGGTTGTTTAATGACAGATGATGTTGAAAGAGAACTAAAACAATTAGGTGTAAAAGATAGTAAACAATTAACTCAAAAGAGAAGAGAATTTTTAGCAAAGTCAATAAAAGAAAAATCAATTTCAGTATCTGTAAATACCACTTCTCCAAATGAAATTGAGAAAGCAAATGAGCAAGGAACAAAATTAAATGAAGTAGAAGCTTTGAAAGCAGCTAAAATAATAAACAAATTAAATGATGGGAAAAACAAAATAAAAATAATATTAGATTGCCCTTCTGTAAGTATTATTAAATGGAGAGATTTTTTAAAATTACATATAGATAATTTATCCAACTTAGAAATATCCTGCGAACATAAAGCAGATGCAAAACATGCATGTGTATCTGCAGCCTCAGTTCTAGCAAAATTAAAAAGAGAAGAGGAAATGGATAAATTAAGAAAAAAATATGGTCCTGAGATAGGCTCTGGTTATCCTTCAGATCCAGCAACAAAAAAATTCTTAAAAAAGAATATAAAAAAATATGATGGTGAGGGAATATTTAGAAAAACATGGAAAACATATAAGTTAGTGGCAGCGGGATTATCACAGAAGAAATTAATTTAACATCTTAAATTTCATCTAAATTTGTTTTAGTAATTTTTGCATCTTTTAAAAAATACTTTAATTTTACGCACTCTTCTAGAGTTTTTGGATCTCTTATAAATTCTCTTGCATTATCTAAAATTTCAAGCTCTTGATCCATTGTTATAGGGGTTTCTATAGGTCTTTTATATATGCTATACATAACAGCAGATAATCCAATTATTCCAAGACCGAATATCCCCCCAGATATATAATGAACATTATCCCTTACAAATTCATATGCCTGATTTATTATTTCTTCCATTTTTTAAAATTATTTTATTTTTTCCAAATCAGAAACCATTTTTTTTCTTATGTTCCCTGAGTTTAAGAAGTTGGATTTTGAACCATCTGCCCCTTCCCTACATAAAGGGAGAATAGAACGAGCTACGTTTGAAGAAACCCCATAATTATCTCTAAATTGAATTTCTTTTTCCTGCTCTTTAAGGGCTAGATAAATACCACAGGCTCCTGCAGATCCAAGGACCATACACATATTTACAGGACCTGAATTCTGTAAATACCATTCAATTCCTTGTTTTATTATTTCTTCCATTTTTGTTTGTTTTTTTCATTTATTTACTTAATATTAGCTATTAGAATTGGTATATAAATACTGTGCCCCCCTATTGGGGGTACAAATAGAAAGGTTTTTAAGTAAATTTTTTATTAAAGATATATGGATACAAAGATATTAGAACAAATAGGTTTAACAGAGAATGAAGTAAAGACATATATGGCTTTGTTTAAACTAGGGCAGACCACAGCAGGACCAATAGTAGAAGAAGCAAAGGTCACACGTTCAAAAATATATGATATTCTTGAAAGATTAAAAAATAAAGGGCTTGTAAGTTATATAACCAAAGAATCAACAAAATATTTCAGTGCTGCAGATCCCTCAAATATTATCAAATATTTAGATAAAAAAGAAAAAAATATTGAAGAGCAGAAAAAATCTGTAAAAGAAATTCTACCTTTAATTGAAAAACAATATAAAAAAGCAATAGAAAAAAATATAGCAGAAATCTTTCTTGGTGTAAAAGGCATACAAAATGCATTTAATGTCTTAATCAAAGAGTTTGATTCAAAAGAGCCATATTATTCATTTGGGGCGGGAAAAGGAGAAGACATAGAACAAGTTCAGTTATTTTTTGAAAGACTTCATCAGCAACGTATTAAGAAAAAAGTTAAATCTTTTATAATATTTAATAAAGCTTCTAAAGGATTATTCAAAACACAAGAAAAATCAAAATTAGTTGAAGTAAGATATCTTATAGAATCTACTCCTGCTGCAATTAATATATATAAAAATTATACAATAATGGCTATTCTCACAGAAGAACCTATTACATTTTTGATAAGAAATAAACAAGTTGCAGATTCATTTAGAGAATATTTCAAAATAATGTGGAAAATAGCTAAAAAATAGACTATCAAAATAATTAAAAAATAAAATAAACTAAATTTACAATGACTTATATTAAAAGATTAGTGATGCAAGGATTCAAAAGTTTTGTTAGAAAAACAGAAATACCTTTAACAAATGAAATAAATGTTATCTTAGGTCCAAATGGGTCAGGTAAATCAAATGTATCAGATGCATTATGTTTTGTCTTAGGGCGTTTAAGCATAAAATCAATGAGAGCTGCAAAAGCCAGAAACCTTATATTTTTAGGTACAAAAGAAGTTGGACCTGCAAAAGAAGCAAGTGTTGAAATAGTATTTGAAAATTCAAATAAAACATTTTCATTAGATAGTTTAGAAGTTTCAATAAAAAGAATAGTAAGAAAAAGTGGCCAAAGCATATACAAAATAAATGGCCACACAAAAACAAGGCAAGAAGTATTATCTTTACTTGCTCAAGCAGGTATAGATCCAAATGGTTTTAACATAATCCTTCAAGGAGAAATACAAAATCTTGTAGCTATGAGGGGGGAAGATAGAAGAAAGATAATTGAGGAAGTTTCAGGAATTGCAATATATGAATTAAGAAAAGAAAAATCTTTGAAAGAGTTAAATAAAACAGAAGAAAAACTAAAAGAAATTTCAGCTATATTAAGAGAAAGAACAGCTTATTTAAATAACTTAGAAAAAGAAAGACAACAAGCATTGGAATTTAAAAAACTTGAAAAAGATGCTGAAAAATTCAAAGCAAGTATAATTAATGCAGATTTAAATGACAATATGAAAAAATCAAATGAAGTTATTAAAGAAATTGAAAAAAAGAATAAAGAAATAGAAAAAATTAAAAAAACAATAATAACACTTGAAACACAAATAAGAAATTATAATTCAAAAATATTATCTATCAATTCAACTATCCAGAAATCAACAGGTTTAGAACAAGAAAAACTTAACCAAGAAATAACAAATATAAGGGCAACATTAGCAGGTATGAATGTCAATTTGGAAAATTATAATTCTAAATTATCACAAGTTAAAAATCAAAAACAAGAATTTGAAAATGCAATAACAGAATATGAAGATTCTATACAACAACTTGAAAAAACCCAAGAAAAAGAAGATCCAAATTTTCAAAAAGAAATAAAACAAAAAGATCTTGAAAAAAAGAAAGATAAATTAGATGAACTTGAAGAAGAAAGGAAAAAATTTTACACTGTTAAATCTGAATTAAAATCAATAAAAGAAAGGATAAATGAAAAAGAAATAGAATTACAGAACAGCACAACAGAATCTGAATTTTTACTTAAAAATATTAAATCATTATCAAGAGAATTGTATGATAAAAATACCACAAATAATAAAGTAAATGCTTTGAAAATATCATTAGAAGAAAAAAAACACCTTTTTGAAAATTTAAAAAGAAGAGAAATAGATCTTGAAAAAATTTCATATGCAAATGAACATGAAATAGATAGGCAAAAAAAATTAATGGAAACAATTTCTAAAATGGATGTTTGTCCTGTATGTAAAAGCAAGATAACAGAACCACATATAGACGAAATACATAAAGAAACAATGCCTGAAATAAGTTCATTGCAAAAACAAACTGAAGAATCTGATAAAGAATTAAGTGATATATATAATAGAAAAGATTTACTTGAGCAAGAGATAAACCAGATTAATAATGAATTATCTAATAGAGAAACAGATTTAATCAAAATATCCAATATAAATGAAAAAGAAAAAGATATAAGAAATTTATATGAAAAAATAGAAAGAATTAAAGTAGATATAGAAATTCTAAAAAACAAAAAGAAAAATCTTGAAAAGAAATTTGATTTAAATTCAGATGTTGAAACAAGATATGCTACAATGAGAATAGAAGTTCAGGAAATTTCAATAAGATCAAATGAAAATGTCGGCTCTGAAATATCTTTTAAACAAAGAGAATTAGAAAGAGCAAAAATATCTTTAAAACAATTATCAAGAGAACAAAAAGATATAAATGATGATTTAAAACTATTAAAAACAAATTTAGATAAAAATCAAAAACTTCTTGAAAAAAAGAAGAAACAAGAAGAAGAATTATCTGAAAAATTCAAGAAATTAATAAGTCAAAGAGATAATCTTCAAAAAGATATAAGAGACACTGAAGTTGAAGTTTCTAAAAAACAAAATAATATTCATAATATTGAACAAGATATAAATAATTTCAGGATTGAAAAGGCAAGATATGATGCAAGTGTTGAAAATTTTAAAACAGAAATATTAGAATATAAAGGTGTTGAAATTATCAAAACTAAGAAAGAAGTTTTAGTTCAAAAACTTGCTAAAACCCAGGAAATATTATCAAGAATAGGAAATGTTAATATGAGAGCTTTAGAAGTATATGATTCTGTAAAAGAAGAATACGACGCTATAA
>CAZQAV010000011.1:0-10863 GCA_964591395.1 Candidatus Woesearchaeota archaeon
TTTTATAGCATCACCTAATTCTAATCTATATAACATTGCCATACCATCTATAACAATAAGACTAATAGAATTTTTTTTAATTTTATTCTCAAAACCAGCAAAGAATTTTTTCTGTTCATCAAAACTAGTAAGCTCTGATAATAATATATTATCTAAAATTTCCTTATAACCTTCACCTACAATTTGTTTTATTCTATCAACAGAAAATCCCCCTTCTGTATCTACAAATAAAACCTTATTTCCCTTTTTTGCTTGACTACATGCAGCTAATATACAGAAATTAGTCTTACCGCTTCCAGGACCCCCTGCTAACATAGTTATAACTCCTTTTTCATATCCCCCATAAAGCCATTTATTTAAATCATAACTTCCCGCAGAAACTTTTTGAATTTCCTTATATGCCATATTAAATAAATATCTCTTGAATTAATAAGGATTGTTATGCCAAAAGATAATTATCCATAACAAGAGAATTAATTATTTTTTTAGTTATATCTGAAAAATTTAATTTAGAATTTCCTTTTGCCCAATAAAAACAATCTATTTCATTTGAAACTCCTTTTAATTCACCATCTAAATTTGCAAAATAAACACTAGCTTCTAACAAAGTTTTTGAATGAGGGGTAGTTCCTTTAAATTGGGTATACACAACAAGATCTTTAATCTCAGTACCCTTAAATTCTTTTCTTATCTCTCTTCTTAAACAATTTTTATCAGATTCATATTCTTCTGGTTTTCCTCCAGGAAGAATCCATGTTCTTTTTTTCCTACAAACTAAAATTTTATTATCCTTAATTATTGCTGCATTAATTACTCTTCTCATAAAATATAAATCTAAAAATTACTTATAAAAATTATTGCAATGCAAAACTTATTTCAATTTCTTAAAATCAGCCATTGCTTTATCAAGATCTTTGGTAATAGCAGAAATAGCATCATTCACAGCTTTCTTCGCTGTCTTGCCTTTTGTTTGAACTAACAATCTAGGGTTATGAGATGAATGCGCTCTTGTCCAAGCAGAAAAACTAACAGAATTATCCTTATTCAAATATACTCTAATAATCTCTGCAAGAGTTAAACTTTCAAATTCAAGTTCAATTTCTTCTTTTGAATTTTTAAGAATCTTCATTTCCATATTAAGAATTCATCAATTTGATTTATAAGGCTTTCGTTTACAAATTTTCAAACTCATCAGAGATCATTTTCTTCCTATCTTCATCTAATCCTTCTTCAAAATAATCTCCCACATCTTTTCCCTTTATCTCTCTTAATATTCCTTGTTCTTTTTCTTCTTTCATACTTTTCAAATCAGAAATAGTAAATCCCCCCTCCCTAATATTGGATATATCTAAACCTTCTTTTTTATCAAATTTCTTAACCATCTCTGGAATATTAACCGCAAGAGTTTCTTTTTTTTCTCCACCAAAATTAGAATTCATAACTTCTGAAACCGGAACTTTAATTTTATCTTTATCTAATATATTTATATTCAAATAATGCTCAACTTTTCTTATAAACAGAAGATCACTTTCTTTAACCTTTCCTTGCTCAAGCATTTTAATAGCCATTCCTGGAACTTTTAATTTTTCAGCTAATTCTTGTTGAGTTAATTTTTTCATTCTTCTTGCTCTCATAACCACCCAATGAAAATTTTGAATAAAAGTTTCAGAAGGCATTGGCTTTGCTTCTATCTCTTTTTGAAAATTTTGCTCAGCAATCTCTAATATTTTTTTCTCTTGTTCTGTTAATTCTCTTGTTTTTTCTTTTTTTTCTTTATAAGGATTTATTCCCGCTGCAATAGATAATCTTTCGTACACTGTTGGATTAGGATTAACTTCTCTAAATTTAGAATCATTTGGTTTATTTATCATATGTAAATGGGGTTCATCTATCTTACATTTTCTACATACTTGAGAAATTCCCTTATTAGATATAAAATCATACAAGAGAGCTCTATCTTTAGTTATGCCACATTTAAAACAACCCATAAAATAACATCCCAATTACTATTTTTTAATATTTATGTGGTAGAGTAGTAGTTTTGTTTAATCTTTTTTGAAAAGATTATTGTGATGGAAAAGGATATTAATCTAGGTATTTTTTAAGGTTTTCCACACTTGTTATTTCATATATAATCTCTTTATTATTGATTATAACAACAGGATATTTAGATATATTAAACTGATTAATCATTGAATCTAAAGAAGCTAAATTACTATCAACAGCCATAGATATTAATAAAATTTCATTACCTTTTTCTTGTTTTAAATCAGACAACACTTTTGACCAGACATTATTAATTGCTTTAATATTTAAATCTGGTTCTTCATATTCATATAAATAAACAACAGTTGAAAGATTTCCTTCACATTTTTCTAAGACCTTCATATTATTTATCCACAAAAAAGTCCTTAGAACATCATATTTTTTATGGGCTAATCTTAAATCATCTGTTATTTTGCCGGCATCCTCATATTTTACAAGCGAAAGTGCTTCCAGATAAATTTTATCTGCAAATGCTAAATTAAAATTAATTAATTCTTGACAATTATTTTTATCTAAATCAATTATATTACTCATTGCAAAACCATCCATAAGAGAAATTTCTGATAGGGCATAATATTCATTTATTTTATCTAACCTACTACCTTCATAGGCAATCCCCATAAAAATCCCAAAGATAAAAATAAGTGCAGCTAAGAAAAAAGCTTCCCAAAACGCATTTTTTGAATTTCCTAGTTTTACCATGATCCTTTTTTCCTTAAAAATTTATACAATGATACCATTAATATCATTGGGTATGATAATAAGTAAAAAAACATATATATCAATATATTGAATACCCCATCCTTTTTAAATTCTTTTTCTTTTGAATGTCTTAAAGCAAGCATTGTAAATATAAAACTAAATACTAATATTGTTACCCCAAAAAAGACAAGTACATTAGGAGTTAAATTTATATCAGATAATCTTAATATTGCTGTCTGGGCTTCTATAGAGTATCTTACAGATAAAAATCTTATTATAATGGTTCTTAATACCCTATATATTAATACCATTAATCCAAAAATACCTATAAACCATGAACATATAAAAAAAGGAAGAATAAAACTACCCAACATTCCTTTGTTTAAAAAAGATTTTTTATATTTATTCATTGATTGAATTCCCCCCAAATTCCACCTTATTCTTTGTTTAAACCAATCTACTATTCTCTTTGGTGCAACAGTATAAACTTTTGCAGGAATAGACATCTGAACATCATATCCTTTTGAAACTAAATTCCATGTAATCTCAATATCTTCTGTAAGATTCTTTTCATCAAAACCCCCAACCTTATCAAATGCTTCTTTTCTATAAATAGCTAAAGGGCCAGGAGTCACATAAACAGCACCAACAAAACTTAAAAGTTTACGTGTAAAAGCTATTATTTTATATTCTATGGATTGAAGATTTTCAATTAATTTTTTTCTTTGTTTTACTAATATTAATGAGGTCACAGCAGCAACTTTTTTATTATCAAAAAACCCTATCATTTTTTGAAGAGCATCAGATTTAGGATGAGAATCTGCATCTGTAAATCCAATTAATTCTGTCTTTACAAATTTTACCCCATGATTTTTAGCACCTGCAGCGTTTCCTGTATTTTTGGGTGTTTGGGTAGCTATAACTCTTGCATATTTTTTTGCATATTTTTTTATAATATTATATGAATTATCTGTACTACAATCATCAACAACAATTATTTTCTTTAAATTCTTATAATTTAAATTTAATAATGCTTTTATTGTATCTCCTATACTTTCTTCTTCATTATAACAGGGAACAATAATGCTTAGGCCATATTCTTCTGTTATTTTGGGGTATGAAAAAAATTCTTTTCTATTTGGTATGTATATTAATATATACATAAACATAAAATACAATGCTATAAACGAATAAGTTAAAAAAATTATTGTTAATATATCCATTATTCTTTCTCCCCAATAGACTTTAAAGGATTTTTAGATTTAGTTACATTAAAATAATCATAAAACTCATCACTTAATGTTAATTCATATGTGTGGCCCATTCTTTTCTTTTTCAACAAATTCAAATCAACAAATTTCTTTATATCATCATATGCTTTATTTCCCCTTATCTTTATTATAACAGATTGTTTTATCGGTTGTTTGTAAGCAATTATAGCAAGTGTTTCTTGCTCTGCTTTTGTAAATTCTGCATTACCAGATGCTAATTTATTTATGATATGAGAATATTCAGGTTTAACATCCATTTTCCACAATCCACTTTTTTCAACAATTTGAAGAGCGCCATCTAAATCATTATATCTTTTTTTCAACTTTCCAATAAGATCTTCTATATTAACAGAACTTAAACCAGATAAAGAAATTAAATCTTGCATAGAAAGATATCTTCCGGATATAAACATAACAGCTTCTAAAACTTTCAATTCCTCTTTCCCTTTTTCATTATCTAATTCATTAAATGTTTTACTAGATATTTCCATTTTAAACTCTAAATCTTAATATAGACCCTATTCCACCCATATTATAAAATTGATCTCCCTCTTCTGTATCCATAGAAATTGTTATTATTTCTGAACCAATATTCTCAGCCATCTTTGTAAGTTCTTTTGCTAATGTCTTTGAAATTTTTGTAGATAAAAATAATTTACCCACCGCACCAACTTCTAATGCCTTTTTATTATCAGCTTCATTTAAAACAGCCATATCTGGTTTCTTACCTAATGTTTCAAAAAATTCTTTCATGGCATTTTTTTCTTCTGTTATTTCTTGTTCCGCTAATATATCTTGAGCTTTTTCAACAAGTTCTTTTAAACCAGATTCAGATGAATCTCCTATATCTAATCTCCCTATAACTTTCTTTCCCAATTGATTAGTTAAATATTCCCCATCTAAAAATTCATCTTTAGTAGGTATTGGCCCCCCAACAATTATCCCTTTCAATTTTTTCATTTCAAAAAATATTTTTTTCATTTCCTCTGCTATTCTTTTATAAAATTCTTTTGTCAAACCTTCTGTTATTCTATGGAATCTTTGACTTGACTGCCCACCTGCCCTAACTTTACTTGGTATACCTGAAGTCATTTTCTGTAACATTGCTATTCTTTTACCTTCCAATATTCCTATTGTGGCTTCTTTTCTATCCATAACAAGTAACCCAAAAACTTCATCAACTTCAAGCATTGTCTGAAGTTCTTCTAACACAAATTCTTTATCACACCTATATAACCTACTTTTCAAAGGAAGGGGAGTTTCTATTTCCCACAATTGTAAATCGCTTTGTCCCTCAGCTTTTGCAACATTTCCACAAAAAAGAGCTAAACCATTTGGGGGTGTTTTCTTTATACCTTTCAAATGTCTTACAAGTTTGTCGAGAGCATCACTTACATTTTTACGTGTAGATGTTGATTTGATATTTTTAGCAGTAGACTTTTCAGCTTCAAGCTGCCTCTGAACAGAATTCACATCATATCCTGCAGGAATATATACACTAATGAGCTCTGTTTGCCTACCTTTATGTTTTTCAAGTTCTTCGATTTCTTCTTTTAATTCTTCTTTTGAAATGATCATAAAAACTCAAAGAGAAAATGGTTTATAAAATTTAGTAGAAAAAGGTTTACTTTAATTGCCCAGTTCTCTTCCAATATTCTACTCTGGGGGGGCATAGAAAATCTTTGTTATCAACTTCTTCCCTCAATTTCTCAAAAGCATCTTTAATTGAAATATTTTTAATATTTCCATAAGAATGTAATTGTCCTGGACAATCATAAATATCCCCATTAATTGTTAAATATATGCTTCCTTTTCCAGATTGGGTACAAGGAACCCCCCCTAAATAAGGTAAAATTCTTTCATGTTCAAGGTTATATTCTTTAGAATCTATTTCCTTAGCTTTTTTAGAAATCCCTAGAAAATCTTTTAGAGAAACTTCCCAGTTAGTTTTATTTTCTGTTCTCCCCCCAGGAATAAATGTAGACATAATAGGCATTATATTATTTTCCCTACAATATCTAAAAATATCTAAAACTTCTTTTTTATTATCTTGAAAAACTATTGAATTTATTGCTAATCTTGTTTGGTAATCTTTCCCCGGCCTATTAAATCCTGCCCTCATTAAAAGATCTAACCCTTTATCTCTTTCTTGCGCATAATTTTTTCTTTGTGCTAACTTATTTTGTAATATCGAATTAAAAGTATTCAATTTAATAACTACGGATGTATTATATTTTTGAAATGATTCTACTAAAGGGGGGGTTATCAAACTCCCATTTGTTGCTACAACTGAAGTAATCCCTAGACTATCTATTTTTTTTAATAATTGCTCTAAATTTCTATCCATCAGGGGTTCTCCAGCCCCAATAATATTAATTGCTTTTGTTCCTAATTTAGACATTTCTTGGATAGCGCCGTACAAATTTTCTTTAGAAATCTCATTTTCAAATCTAGTCTTCCCATTCGGTGAAGAACCCCCCCTAAAACAATAAATACAATCTAAATTGCAAAAATTTGTATTTTCAATTGAAGAGGTTAAAAGATTTCCTTTTTTCCAAGCATTAAGATACTCTTGTCTAGAAAAATCCCATCCTTTCACTAAAGGAACATTTTCAAAATTCATTTTTATTCTCTCCTTAAAAATAGTTACATTAAAAGATATATTAAATCTCCTTCTAAAAACTAATCAAAAACAACAAAAACATTTAAAAAGATGTAATATTTAAGTAAAATATGGATATAAAATTAGATTTGTTGGATAAAAAGATATTATATGAACTTGATATAAATTCTTCTATTCCCATTACTCAATTAGCAAAAAAGCTAAGAATATCCAAAGATAGAGCAAATTATAGGATAAATAATTTAATAAAAAGGGGTCTTATCAATAAATTTGTAACCCAGATAAATCCCTCAAAACTAGGTTATTTTGTATATAAAGTATTTATAAAATTCCAAAATCTCACAAATCCAAAAAAAAGGGAAATATTAAATTGGATGATTAAAGATAAAAATATTTATTGGATTGCAGAATGTCAGGGAAGATGGGACTTAAATTCAACTGTTTTTGCAAAAGACATAAATGAGTTTGATCTAATACTCTCAAAATTTACAACTAAATTTGGAAAATTTATAGCAGAACAAGAGATCAATACAACTCTAAAAGTAGGAGTACTTAACAAATCATGGATAAATTTAGATGCAAAAAAAGAAAGAACGCTAAAATATTTTTTAGGGACTCATCAACACATAAAACTAGATAATAAAGATGTTGAGATATTAAAAATACTTGCTAATAATTCTAGAATAAATAGTGTCCAAATAGCTTTAAAATTAAAGACTACCCCCAGAATAATAATCTATAAAATAAAAGAAATGATTAAAAAAGAGATTATTTTAGGATATTCTATTTCAATAAATTATGAAAAAATAAAAAAACAATTCTTTAAAGCTAACATATATTTTAACTTTTTGGATAACCATATAAAGAAAAAGATAGAAGAGTATTGTAAAACTAGGCCAAACATTATCTATTTTATTTTCTGTATTGGAAGTTGGCCATTAGAAATAGAATTTAATGTAAGTGATAATAAAGAATTTTATGAAGAAATGAATAAATTTAGAGAAACTTTTCCTGAAATGAAAAATTATGATACTTTATTTTTTACAAAAGAACATAAATTTGATTGGATGCCTGCTTGTTATAAACCGGAAAAATAACTAAACAAACTCCACTTTAAATCTCCCTCTTTTAATTTCCCGAGCATTTATAACATTTTTAAAATCTTGTAAAAAATCTTTATATTTATCTTGTGTTTTTCCTTCTAAGTTTAACATTATTTCTGCATTCATAGGTTTATGTGCTTTTGTTTTTTCTTGCCTAATCTTAGAAATAAGTTCCACAAAGCTATGTAGATCTGAAAGTTTATCTAATTTCTTTTGCTCTAATTTTACCTTATCCCATTCACAAAGATGGATGCTTTTTACCTTCTCTAATTTTTTATAATGCAATTGATAAATCTCCTCTGTTATAAACGGCATAATCGGTGCTATTAATTTCAATATTTTAAACAAACTATGATATAAGGCATATTGTGCAGATAATTTATCATCTCCCTTTCCTTGATATACTCTCTTCTTAACAATCTCTAAATAATTATCACAAAACATGTGCCAAAAGAAATTTTCAATTTCTCTTTTAGCTCCAGATATATTATATTTAGAATAATTTTTAATTGTTTTTTCAGCAACCCATTCTAAATTTGTTAAAAATAATTTATCTAACTCTTTCAACTTCTTAGGTTTCTGTCCCTTATAATTTTTTAGGTTCATAAAAGTAAAATTAGCAGCATTAAATAGTTTATTCACAAATTTTTGACCTGCAACTAATTCTTGTTCTTTAAATGGTAAATCATTTCCAAGATTAGCTGTTCCAACCCAATATCTAAAAACATCCACTCCATATTTTTCAATTAAATCATCAGCCCACACAGCATTACCTTTACTTTTACTCATCCCTTTCCCTTTTGGATCTAAAATAAATGTGCCAATAGCAACATCTTTCCAAGGAACCCTATCAAACAATAAATAACTTTTTAATATGGTATAAAATGCCCATGTCCTAATTATATCATGTGATTGGGGACGTAAACTCATTGGTGCTAATTTTTTATATTGATTAGGCTTTTCTAACCATCTTAATGCAACTTCAGGACTATTAGAAGAAGTCATCCATGTATCAAAAACATCTTTTTCAGGAATTCCTTTTCCCCCACATTTACATTTCTTATTTTTTTGCATTGGATCAATAGGTAATTCTTTTTCTTTAGGCAATAATATTTCTCCACATTTATCACAATACCAAACAGGAATAGGAATACCATAATATCTCTGACGAGAAATCGCCCAGTCCCATGCTAAATTTTTAACCCAATCTTCATATCTAACCCTCATAAAATCAGGATACCATTTAACTTTTTTACCCATTTCTAAAAGTTTTTTCTTATGTTTCAAAGTATGTATAAACCATTGATCTGTAACAATATATTCGACAGGTGTAGAACACCTCCAACAACTTCCAACAGTTTGTTCTAAAGATTCTTGTTTTTTTAACCTACCTTCTTTTTCTAAATCTTTTAATATTTCTTTTCTAGCTTCCAACATAGGCATTCCTTTATATTTTCCAGCTATATCTGTCATCTTTCCTTTTTCATCTATCCCTACTTTCAGATCTAATTTATATTTTTTCCATTTTTCAATATCTGCATTATCTCCAAATGTACATACCATCAAAATTCCTGTTCCAAATTCAGGATCAACAGAATCATCTGCAATAATTTTAACTTTATCTTTAAACAAGGGAATAGAAATTTCTTTTCCAATTAACTTCTTATATCTTTTATCATCAGGATGGGCGCAAATTGCAACACACGCAGGTAAAAATTCAGGTCTTGTAGTTGCAATTAAAATTTTATCTTTATCTCCAAATTCGATATAACTTAATTTTGTTGTTCTATCTAAATCTTCAACTTCTGCTTGAGCAAGAGCTGTTTCATGTTTTGGGCACCATATTGTTGGTTCTTTTGCTCTATAACATTCTCCTTTTTCAATTAATTTTAAGAAAGACATTTGAGCAACTTTTTGAGATTCAGGAGAAATTGTCTGATATAATAAATTCCAATCATAACTATGGCCTAATGTTTTAAACACTTTTTCAGTATAAATCTTTTCAACTTTTTTTGATTCCTCTAAACACAATTTTCTAAATTTAACTCTATCTACTTTTGATTTATCTATTTTAAATTTCTCTTCAACATATTTCTCTGTTGGCAATCCATTATCATCATAACCTGGTGCAAAATAAACATTTTTTCCAAGCATTCTCATTATTCTAGCAATTATTTCAAACTGAGTATAATGAAGAGCATGACCTACATGTAAATGCCCTGCAGAAGCATATGGTGGAGGAGTATCTATAGAATATATTTTTTTCTTTGATTTTGGGTCAAATTTGTAAATTTTCTCTTTATCCCAATATTTTCTCCATTTTTCTTCAACAACTTTAGCATCATATTTTGCCATAAATATTTCAAGATAATAACTTTTAAAAACTATTCCAATCTAAATTAAACATGGCAAAAGACACAGGAATATCAATGGCCTCTGGTTTTGGAGGATTAACTAGATTCAAAGATGAATATGCAAGTAAATTCAATCTAAAACCAACACATGTAATTGGTTTTGTAATTCTATTAGTAGCCTTTAGAGTTGCATTGGGAATATTCTACGGATAAAATGCTAGACGGATTAAACCCAAAAAAAATGCAGGCAATGATGAAACAAATGGGAATGTCTCAAGATGAAATTGATGCTTCTAAAGTTACAATTGAAAAAACAGATGGAAGCAACATAATTATCAATAATCCTTCTGTTATGAAAATTAATATTCAAGGCCAAGAAAGTTTTCAAATAAGTGGAGATATAAGTGAAGAAACAGGAATTTCTGAAGATGATGTGAAAACAATTGTTGAAAAAACTGGAAAATCAAAAGATGAGGCAAAAAAAGCTCTTGAAAAAACAGGGGATCTTGCAGAAGCTATTCTTGAATTAAGTTAGATTTTCTAAGAAACATATAAAAACCTCTTTTACATAGTAAATTATACTTCTCTGATAATCAATAGAAGGTTTTTGATATGGAAGAAATAATACAAGAAAAAATTAGTGCAGATCATTTACTTTATGTTAGCTTGAAGTATACTAAAACATGTGATGTAATTGTAAATCTCATCATAAGATGGAGAAAAATGATTGATACTTGTATTGATCATATATTAAGACATGCAAA
>CAZQAV010000012.1:0-10841 GCA_964591395.1 Candidatus Woesearchaeota archaeon
CTGATAATGATAAATGTTGGCCAGATAGAAATTGTAATGTAAAATCAACAGCACAATCTGTTCTTGCTCTTGAAAGAGTTCGTTCAGATACAAGCGAGGCTGTGGACTGGCTTTTATCAAAAAAAATATCTCCCAGAGATATGTCATGGTATATACAAATAGATACAACAGGTGCTTCATCATGTGATATAATGTATGAATCTAATTCAAATGATGTAAAGACAACAGTTGTTTTTCAAGAAGATAAAAAAATACAATCAATAGCAGGTGGAAATTGTTTTTCAAGAACATCATCAGGAGATTATTGGCCTGAAGTTGCACGTTCATGTTATGGAATAGAATTTCAAATCACATGTGATCAGGATTTTTTAACATCATTGATTTTTCAAAAAACAGGTTCATCAACAATACATGTGTCTGATCAAGCCACATCTTCTTCTCCAGGAGGAGTCACATCTGAAACAATAGAATCATATTGCTTTTCAACAAGTCAGGCATGCAATTATGAAGGAAGTTTATGGGCAACACTTGCTCTTGAAGCTACTGACGAAGAAATAGAAAATTATTTACCTTATTTAATAACATTATCAACAGAAGAAGTAAATGAAAAATATTTGCCAGATGCTTTTCTATATCATTTAACAGGTAAAATAGATTACAAAACAAATATATTAGAACAACAAAAATTAGATAGACAATGGAAAGAATCAACAGATGAATTTTATGACACAGCTTTAGCATTATTTCCTTTTAAATATGAAGAACCTGAAGAAAAAACAAATGCAATAGATTGGTTATTAAGTGATGATGCACAAGATGAAGAAGGTTGTTGGGATAATAAAAACATAAGAAATACAGCTTTCTTATTATATTCTATATGGCCAAGAGATGTGGATAGTGGAACAAGCCCAAATACAACAAGTACATATTGTGATGATGGGGGAGGATATTGCATGTCTGAAATGGAGTGTATAGATGCAGGAGGAGAAGTATTACCCCAATATGTTTGTTCTTCATTTTACAAATGTTGTAGTGTTGATGTTCTTCAACAAACATGTGAAGAAAAAGGAGGGGATATTTGTTTTTCAAATGAGAGATGTTCAGGAGGATATACAGAAGATTCATATGATCTTCAATCTGGTGAAGAATGTTGCCTTGGTAGTGGAACATGTGTAATAGATATAACTCCTCCACAAAATAATTGTGTTTCAAGTGGAGGAACATGTAGAACATATGGGTGTAATTCAGATGAAGAAGAATCTTCTGAATCATGTGATAGTTATAGTGATAAATGTTGTGTAGAAAAAGAGGCAGATAAAAACTATACATGGTTATGGGTGTTAGTTATATTAATTATAATAACAATAATTGCAATAATATTCAAAGATAGTTTAAGAAAAATTATGTTTAGATTAAAACCAAGTTCAAGAAGACCAGGTCCTGCAGCAGGTAGATTTAGACCAAGACCTAGAGGCCCGCCTCCAGAAGCACCTTTAATGAGGGCAAGGCCAATGGAGAGAAGACCAATGCATGCTCCTGCAGGAAGAAAACCCAAGGGAGAAATAGATGATGTTCTTAAAAAGTTAAAAGATATGGGAAGATAATCAAACCTCTTTTAAAGACCAAATAATCCAACCCAATAAACTTTATTAACTAACTTTCTTTTAAAAAAATATGAAAAAGATATTTGTTTTAATGTTTTTATTGCTTTTAATACCAAATATATTAGCTATTCAAATAGATATGAAAACAGAATATTCTCAAGGAGAAACATTAATAGCCATATTATCAGGAACTTTTGTAGAACCAATATCTAAACAAGATATATTGTTTTATAGAGATCATGTAAGAATTCCTTTTGAATTTGATTTTCAAAAAATAGAAGGCAAATACCATTTATATGCTCAGCTTTTAGGAAAAGAAGCAGGTAATTATTCTTTTAGAATTGAAGAGGCAAAATATATTGAATTTGGCGAGACTGCTAAAGGTAAAATAAGATCTAATTTTACTATCTCAGATGCAATGGCTGATTTTTATGTTAAAAAAGGATATTTACAAGTTGAAGATGATTTCACATTAAAGGTTCAAAGTCTTTCAAACGAAGATATTTCAATAGAAATTTCTACAGGAGAAACATTAACATCTGAAACAGAAGATGATGAAAGCTCAGGAGGACTTTTTGATGCTTTTTTTGGAGGATTGTCTGAAACACCTGAATCACCAGAAATCTCATTTGAAAATTCAATTGAATTAAATTCAGGCCAAGAAAAAAATATAGAATTTGAATTAAATCAATTTGATAATTTAAGCCAAGCTGAAATAATATTAAAATCAGATAATACAGAATATATTGTTCCATTATATTTTTCAGAAGAAATAGAAACATATGAAGAAGAAAGTAATAAATTAAGATTCCAACCTCAATTATTAGAAATAACATTGTCAACAAATTCAAGTACTCAAAGAATAATTTATATTGAAAACTATGGTGAAGTTGAGATAGAAAACATAACATTATCGTTATCAGAAAATTTAGAAAATTACATGAATTTGTCAAAAGAGTATATAGATGATATTAAGGATAATTCAAGTTTTAAAATAACATTAGATATTTTCCAAAGCCAAGAAGAAGTTTCTTTAAATGGAGTATTAAATATGGTTTTTAATGATAATTCTAAATCTATTCCTTTGATGTTAAATATAATTCCAGGTTATATCCCAGATGATAATGGAGATGATGGAGAAAACACAACAGATGACAATGGCTCTTCCATAAAAACATGTGATGAGCTTGAAGGGGAAATATGTAAAAGTTATGAAGAATGTTCAGAAGATACAACAAATACCCCAAATGGAAATTGCTGTTTAGCAAAATGTAATCAAAAACCAGCAAGCCCAATAGGAAAAATAATTGGTTGGATAATTTTATTAGGATTATTGGGAATAGTATATTGGTTTATCAAAACAAAATATGGTGGTGCTTCAAAACCAATTAATTTGTTAAAAATAGCAAAAGGTAAAAAATAATTATTTTTTCTTCTTTACAACTTTTTTCTTAGGAACTTTCTTTTTTACAGCTTTAATTGCCCCTTTCTTTTTACTTGCTTCCATAATTTCTTCTAACTTTTTTTTCATCATTGAATTTTCCATTTGTATAACTCTTGCAATCTCATCATAACTATGCAATCTTCTTGCTAATTCATTCATAATCTCATTCCAACCATTATTTGTTAATGCAATCAATTCAGGTTGAATAATTTCAATGTGTGCAGGCATGTATTTGAACATCAACATAGCTAAATATAATATTTCTTCAACTTCAACCTCAATTTCTACAAAAGTTGTAAAAAAATCTTTTTTATCTTTTAATTCATGAGGATCATGTATTTTATGCTTATTTAATGTAACACCTTTTTCTTCTCCAATTCTTCCAACAATTTCTTCTAATGTTTTTACAAGATGTTCTGGGGGTCTTCCAACAATTTCTAATATTAAAACAGCTGTGATCCCCTTTGTCTCTGGATTATCTGAATTCATTTTTATTTTTTTTATTTTTTTGTATTGAATATAAAAAAGCAAGAAATATACAGAATCCGATAAGTCCATATATAGCATAATTGCTTTTTTCTTGTTCCTGCATATAATTCTTTGTTTTTATATCTTTTGAATCATCTAAACCCAAAGAAATTAATTGAGGTTCAAGTTCTTCAATAGGGGAATTACCTGTAAGATTTTTCACAACATAACCATAAATTAAAGGACCATCATCATTATCCTCACCATTATCTTCTTCTACAATCGGAGTAAAGTTATTAATAAGTTCTGGATCAGGATCATTATTTGGACTTTGAATTATTTCTATATTATAATCTTCAAATGTTTCAATATTTCCTGAAGAATCTTTTATCTTAATTAAGACATTTGCAGTACCATAAGGAGCATCATTCTTTATTCTTAATAAAAAACTTTTTTCGCGATCATATGAAAGCACATTATTTACATAATAATATGTTGATTTCCATTGCTCACCATCCCATATTTGGGCAATTCTTTCATCAGATAAAGTAATATCAATCTTAACATCATAAATAGATTCACCAAAATCAATAAGCTCCAAAGTAAAATAAAATTCTTCACCAGGAGAAACTTCATTGGGATAATTCATATTAATACTTTGAGCAGATATAATAAATATTAAGAAAATAAAACATACAAGCCATAAACCAAACAAACTTCTTTTGGCCATATATTGTATAAGAAGTTGTTTGTTTTAAGTTTTATTGTAATTAATCATTTAAAAACTTCTGAAAAACTTTTACCTTTTTTCTTTGCATCTTCAATAGAAATCATCCAATTTTTCCCACTATCTCTTAGGTCTGTTGGTTTAATAAAAATCCATTTTTCTCTAAGAAATCTAAGGGCAATAATTGGTGTTAATCCAAATATTTCTGAAAATATAATAAAATTTTCTATTTGTTCATTTGAAATATATTTATATGGTTTTTTAGTAGATTTAACCTCAATAGCATATTTTCTTTTTCCTTTTTTACCAGCTATTAAATCACAATCAGCATTTTCCATCATACCACTCCCAGCAACCCTAACAGCACGATAATTATTTTCAACAAACTTCTTATACAATTCTCTTTCCATATTACTTCCTTTAGATTTATTTTTGGGCATTTTACAAATCCCTTGCCTGAATTGTTCTTCTTTTATTTGCCTTAGCTCTTTTAATAGCTTCCTCAAGAATCTCACTAGCTTTTCTTTCTAAAGCCATCCCAACTTCATCTGCAACACTAGAAACAGAATTATCTCTATCAAGTTCTTTTACAACTTTCTTTATATTTGATTTAACAATTAATGCCATTTTAAACTTTTTTTCTTAATGCCTTATAGGTAGTTATCGCAAAATAAGGTAAGATTAAGAAAAATAAATATTCTTCAAGAGGAAGTATACCTATTTTTATTCCAATAAGTCCTGCCCCCTCAAAGCTCCAGTGCCCCCTATAAACAGCAAAACTATCCCAAGCAACACCAAAGATAAAATAAAATAAGGGAATAGCAATTCTTTCTTTCCATGAATCATAGATTTTTACATGATATTTCCAATCTAATAAAATTGCAATTAAAAGAAAGCTACTAAGTATCAATAAATATTCCGGGATCATTTTATCTTCTCCAATAATTTAACAACTTTATCTTGCCCAATAGCAAGGATGAGGGATGCTAATCTCGGACCACGAGCTTTATTTATTAGAATAGAATAAGCTACTTGGAAAAATTCTTTTGTTTTTATATCAACTCCTTTGCATATATTATAAAATTCATTAAATAATTGATCTTCATTGTATTTTTTTATTGCAAGAGCTTCTTTTAATTGAATTAAAGCTTGTTTTTCTTTATTACTTAATTCAATTTTAATATCTTTTTGAAACTCAAATTTAAATTCTTCGGGAGCATGATTTTCTAACCAATTTTTAACTTTCTCAGCTCTTTTTTTTGATTCTGTATTTAATCCTTTTAATTTACCAGATTGAACAAGTGTGATTAAATGTTTGAAACTTATTTTTTCAGGTTTCTTTTTTGGAATCTTAATTTGAGATAATTCGTAAATTCTTTTTTCTTTTTGATTTACTTCTTTTTCAAAATATCTTCTCTCTAAATCATCATACTCTTCATAGATTTTTATAACATCATTGTCAAAACTTATATTAAAATTTGATTTTGGTTTTGTTCCAACAAATAAATATCTAAAAATTTCAGGTTCATAAACTTCTAAAACTTGATCAATTGTTAAAGCATTTCCTAATGAACCAGAGATTTTAATTCCAACTCCTTTTAGACGGATAAATTCATAATATGTGTGTAGTGGAGGGGCATATGCGAAAATTTTTTTAACTATTTCATCAGAAGTAGTCATAGAACCTCCTGCAGCACCCAAATCAGCTCCCCCAGGTTCAAAATCAAGTTTTTCATAAAACCACCTCATTGGCCAATCAACTCTCCAAACTAATTTTAAAATTCCTTTTTTTCTATAATCAAATTTATTTTTGTATCCACATTTACATTCATATTCAATTTCATAACCCTTTACACTAAGAATTTTTGTAAAATCTTTTTTACATTTTTCACAATAAATTATGATTGGATACCAATCTTTTGCAAGAGGTTCTTTACGGTATTTATTAAGCATTTTTATAATTTCTTTTCTTTTGTCAATTGCTAATTTTACTAAAGACGAGTATTTGCAATTTCTGTACATTTTACTTTGACTTATGTATTCTGGATTAACACCAACTTTTTTTAATGACTTTTCAAATGGCTTTTCAAAATACTCTGCATATTTACCTTTTCCAGAAGGAGCAGGAACTTCGCTTACAGGCATTCCCATGTATTTTTCATATGAAGAATCAACATTTTTTGGAACTTTTCTAAATCTATCATAATCATCCCAAGAATAAATAAAACGAACTTTTTTCCCTTTTTCTTTTAGGGCTTTTACAACCAAATCTGTAGTTATAGCATCTCTAAAATTTCCAACATGAAGTGTTCCAGAAACTCCGATTCCAGAAGCACAAACATATTGTTTTTTATTTCCTCTTTCTTTTATTATGTGCTCAGCTATTTGATCTGCCCAAAAAAACTTTTCAGAAATTTTTTCACCCATATTGGTAAAAACTAAAATAAGTTTAAATATTTACTCTTTTATCGTCTTTTCAGTTCTTCTTTTAACAAACCATCTGCAAGTTGTTGAAATTTATCCCATCTACTTACATGTATATAAATCACTTTTTTAAAATTTTCTTGCAGTTTTTGAACTTTTAAAAATAATTCCATTAACTTATGATTTTTAACACTATATTCTCCCATTAATTGTTTTACAACAAGTTGAGAATCTAAGATACAAGTTAATTCATCATCTGTATGTTCTGAAGCAAGTTCAAGAGCTTTAATCAAACCCTCATATTCAGCTATATTATTTGTAACATGTTCCCCAATAAAAGAACTATATTTTGTTAATATTTTTCCATCTTCTCGCACAATAACACCTATGGCACCTGGTCCAGGATTTCCAATTGCACCCCCATCAGAGTTTGTATAGATCATTTTAGATATGTAATACTTTGAATGTTTTAAAATCTTGAAAATGTTCAGGTTTAACCTCAACATCTCTTATTATTGAATGTTTTGGTCCTTTTTTACATAATTCTATCATTTTATTTACAGAATCAGAACCCCCTTCAAGAAAAACCTCTATTCGCCCATCTTCTAAATTTCGTGTAAAACCTTTAACATTATATCTTTCAGCATTTTCTTTTACAAATATTCTAAAAAATACCCCTTGAACAGTTCCTTTAATATATACTCTAACAGCTTTTTTCATAAAAGCATTAATAAGAAGCAGTTTATTAACTTTATTCTAATCTACAATCCAAATGTATCTTCAAATTCTTTCATCTGAGCATATTTTATACAGAAATCTTGTCCTGGTTTTGTTATAAATAATAAAAATTTACCTTTTTCTTCTTTCTTTTCAATTAATTTCTTTTTAATAAGTTCATCAAGATAAAGCTTCATCTGATTATGTGATAAATTAGCTTTGTACATCAGATGTGTTGGTTTAATTCCTTTTTTTCTTTCTTGAATTATTCTTAACATGTCTGAGATTATGTCCATTCGGCTTCTTTTTCTTTCCATAATATAAAATAAGGGCCACTAATATTAATAAAACTATGTAAGTTATTAATTCCAACATATTCGCTAAAACATACATTGATTCTAAAGGCGATAAAATATAAATTAATTGACTTAATGCAAGAACACAAAATGCAAACCACAAAATAATTGTATTCCTGTGTTTATTTTTTTCATATAATTTATAATAATTTCTTCCGATCATAACCAATAAGACAAAGGATGTTAAATAGAATAAATAATATATGCTACTTCCTCCAAGAGTAGATACTATTAAGAAATATATTCCAATAATAATATCCCAAAGAGATTTATTGGCTCGAGGCAATCTATAAATTACATATAATCCTGCTAAAGTGAAAAATTTATGAAAGAAAAATCCTAGATTATAAAATATATCCACATTATTTAATGCCTGAGAAGCAATAATCGCTGCCCCAATTTGTTGGCTTGGCCCAATATCATAATATAACACTAATTTTGTTAAAACAGTGGCAAGTTGGGCAAGACCTATTAACCCAAAACCTGCTCCAAGGTATAGAAATTTTCTATTTTTACCCAATATATAACTTCTTATAGCTAATATAGCAAAAATCAATAAAACTATGAAACTAAATACTTCAATTAAAACATCATTTCCAAGAAACCAATCAGGAGTAAATACAAACCTCATCCCAAAAAAAGCTGTTTTTCATTTAAAAAGCTTATGAAACAACTATCTATATTAACTATTCACAAGTCCTTTATAAAGCAATTTCTTCAATTTATCATAATAATTGAGAGTTAATTTCATTTCGTAACTCACAGTGAAAGGTTTCAAATCTCATACGAGAAATAGGGTAAAACAAAAAGATGATAAAAGAAAGAGGCAACTCATCTAATAATATTCTCCATTCTAAATGGATTTTTTTCAAAACCTCTAGGGATATAGATTAGTTTAGAGTATTATAATAAACTTAAAATCTATGTCCCTTACAACTCCCTTCTATCTAATTCATTATTAACAATTGTAACTGTTTGAGATGCAAAGTACATTTGTCTTCCGATATTAATTTTAGATATACCTAATTTTTTTAACTTTTTTAATTCAGATTTTGGAATGCCTTCTTGATCTCCAATTATAAACACAGCATTTTTCAGATCTTTATCTTTAGATTTTCTAATATCTTCCCCACGCCGATCCAAAATATACACCTTCTTACCTTCTTCAATCATTTCTTTAACAATATGAAATAAATCTTTTTTCTCAATAAAATAACCAGATGAAATTTCATTTTTCATTCCTTTCTTATATTTATACAACATTCTTTTAATTAAACCAGCTACATCTTTTTTACTAATATCTATTCTTTTTTCATCATCATCTAAGAAATTTCCTCCGGGAAATAATTCAAGATGTTTTGGAGCATCTGGCGGACCATTAAAAGAAAGATGAAGTTTAACATCTTCACGCGTATGATGAGAAACAAAAAAAGTCATAATTACTATTTGACATGCAATATCCATTCGCCCAGCTTTCATAAGTTCTCGCTTATCAAAATTACCTGATGTTCTTGCTTTTGATGAATAATATACGAATTCTCTCATAGGACTTTTTAGTAAAAACAAGTTTTTATATTTTAGTAAAACAAAACCTTTATAATTAGAATATATCTGCTAAAATTATGATAAATGCCACAGAAAATAATTTATTAAGTTTTGAAGAATTTGTAGCCAAAAATATAAATAATATCCCCCGATTTAATAATTTTCCATTTAATCTCATATGGATGACTAGGAAATCCATGTTTAGCCTTGATCCTGAAGTGTGTGAACCTTATTTACGTTTTAAAAATAACCACCCAAAATTATTTGAAATTATTCAGAAGCAATTAAAGAAGAGTTATGAAACAGGGGAGTCTCCTGTTAGATCTGTTGATCCAATTAAATCTTATGAAGCATACAAAATCATGAGGTGCTATGAGATTCCAAACCAACAACTTTTTGGCTAATCTTTCAAAGGTTGCATAACAAATTTAGATTTTGCATAAGCATCTTTTTGATTCTTAATTTCATACATACCAATAAATCTATCTTTATTAAATACACATATTGTTTCACCCTTCTTTGTCAATTCTTTTTTCTCAAGATCTTTATCATGAATAGGTTTACCTGTAAATATTTGTTTTAAATTATGTTTTTTAATTTGAACAACAGGATGAATTTGTTTTATAATTTCTCCTGGATTTATTATTTTTCTGAGCTTTTTTTCGTCTTCAATAAGTTTGTCAAGCTCATAAAGGGAGATTGAATCTTTTTCATCAAAAATTCCAGCCCGAGTTCTACGAAGCTCTAACATATGTGCCCCACCAATTTCATCCCCCAAATCAGATATTAATTTCCTAATATAAGTACCTGCTTGAACCAAGGTTTCAAATAAAATATTCTTTCCATCTTGTTCAAGTAATTTAAATTTCATAACTTCTCTCTCACGAACTTGTCTTTTCACACGAGACTTAACAGGTGGAAGTTGTTGAATTTTTCCAAGAAATTTTTTATTAATTATTTTCTGAACCTCCTTCATATCCCTTTCTTCATGGATTCTCATTATACCAACATATTCTTTTTCATGACCCATAAAATATCCTGTTAATTTACATGCACGATTAAGAGCAATAGGAAGAACACCTGTAACTTTTGGATCAAGTGTACCAAAGTGAGATGTTTTACGTAAATTTAACTTCTTTCGAACGTGATCAGATATATTGAAGCTAGTCGGCCCACTAGGTTTGTCAATATTAATAATTCCAAATTCAAGTAAGTCTTTTATTTTTGGTTTCATTTTAACTTTCTTCCCAAAAATTTTTCAAGATGTTTAATTTTTTTAAGAATTTTAGCTTTGTCTTCTGTTGAACGCTTATATGCTCCCGGATAGATTTCTTCTAATTGTTCTAAAGTTATCAGCCTAATTTTAGTTCCATAAAAATTAATTTTTTTAGCACTTTTCGCCATAGAACTTTCTTTTAGTATTTTATAACCGGGCCAAAGTTCATCTAATTCAACTTTTAATTTGCCTTTTTTTATAAATAAAGTCCCCCATTTAGGATAATATTTGAATTTTAATTTATTTTTTTCTAATAATTTAGAGATTTTTTTAAAAGCCT
>CAZQAV010000013.1:0-6528 GCA_964591395.1 Candidatus Woesearchaeota archaeon
TTGTTTTCACATTACCAGAAGCTTCACCACATGAAAATTCAGGAGAATTTGCAAACTTACTCAAAAGCAAGATTGCATTTTTCTCTTCTAAAAGAGAAGCTGTTTCCCTTAAATCCCCCATTTTATATGTAAGCATAAACATACCCACAAGTGCGAAAAATATAAACACAGCTATAAGCATAAATGCCATCTGCTGTATTTTCATCTGTGCTTTTTTATCTTTAGTTATCATTTTGATTTTTATTTTAAGAAGATTTTGTTTATGACCTTTAGGTTATTAATCTCATCCCCCCCCATTTAAATTTATTTTCTATTATCATTATCCTTTTATCAGTTATTTCCCAATCATGTGTCCCTCCTACCATAATTCACATGTTGCTCTATCATTTGAAATTTCAATATTTTCAACAATATTATTTAATTGGAATAATCTCTCAGAAGATTGAATAGAATTTGCTAAATTTCCTAATTGAATTAATTCAGAACTAACATCTATTGAACAACTTCCATGTGAAGCTAAGAAAGATTCTTTTGACCTATATAGTTCTGCCAAGTTTTCAACTCTTTGTAATAATCTTTTAACATGACATTCATATACTTCTTTATCTGAGAATATAGCAGCATACATTAAAGCATCTGTCTCAAAATACATTTGTTGTCCCTGCTTTTCAACATATTTACCATAATAATTAACTCTTATATCACAATCAGCTCCACTTTCAAAACACACTGTAATAGCATCTTCTTGACATTGTCCTAATTTAATATTTGCTTGATTTAAATCAAGTATTTCTTTTGTAATATCCTCATTAGGTTCTAAAAAACAATATTCATCTAATGAAGAGGTCATATATATAACATCAGCTACTTTAAATGGAAGTCTAAAAGGTTTGGAAAACAAATAAAATGTCTTACCTTCAACATAATTATTTGAGAAAATATATTTATTAGGTGTTCCTGCTGTTAAATCTGTTTGAGTCCATTTATTAAAACTTTTTTGAGATAATTCTATATATTGAGTGCCAAATTCTCCTGAATTGTCACATTTATTATATATCCTTGATTCAACAGGAAGATATATTGAAGCTGATTTACCAGATTCAAAACTTGTTTCAATAGGATTTAACAAAACTTCTATTTCCTTACCTGTTTTTGCAGCTTGTTCTTGTTGCCCACCATCCATAAGTTTTGTAGCACCATATATTGTTAAAAACAATATAAAACCACCGACAATAATAGCAAAAAGCCATGCAAAAGACATCTGAAAGCCTTTTTTATTCCAATTCATTTTATCCCTCCTGCTTTAATATTGTGACAGATTCATCTCCAAAATCTTTTTTAATCCTTAATTTTATTTTTCCACCTTGATTTTCAATACAAAAAGGATTTTCATTTGATGTTGTAGAAAAAAGATCAACATGTTTTATTTGAGTAGAATCAAGACCATCTGATGAACCTATAGGGTATAAAAACATATTTTCATATTCCATAAAAGTATTTCTCATGTCACTATAGATTTGTGAATACCCCCCCCCTTGATCTGATAAATAATCTATAAAACATACATATTCAATATCTTTAGGCAAATAATATTCAACATCCTGTGCACCTTGCGAACCCCTCCATAATTTATCAACATCTCCTTGTAATCCATCTTTAAATTGAGTTATTTTTGCAACATCACTTAATGTTATGAATTTTTTAATACCCCAGAAACCAAATGACAAAAATAAAATTATCAATATAATTGAAAAAATCATACCAAATGATAACTTAGTTTGTCCTCTTTTATTCATATCTAGAATAGAAAACTATTGCTTATAAATTTTGCTTGATAATAATATATTTAATTTAAACAACATTGAGCAACTATTGATTTCATTTAATTACTCATAACCCCCATTAAAAAGTTTTTAGAATTACCAAACAATTATAAATAATTAAATTTCCATTGGTCTTACAGTAATACTACATGCATTAGGCCAAGGTTCATTACCATACTCATCTTTACATTTGATGTAGTAATTTATATTTGTGTTCCATTGGGTATAATGTTCTGTATCCCCCACATTATTCATAGCTATTCCATCGTCATATGAATAATCACAACCTAAATCAACAGAATCAGAATAAACACATGATGATTCCTCATTTGTTATTATTTTTAAATATGAAGATTCATGGAAAGCTCTTACAACAAGTGGGGATGTTGTATCTGATTCTACATCAAAAGTAATTACTTTTGTGTCAAAGTTTCCCCCATCATCATGACAACTTATATAATAAATATAAGATCCAGCTTCTAACCATAAACTTGTTGAATGCCTATATGACTCGGTGTTATCAAATAAAGAGTAATCTTCAAGATTTCCGGTGGCACTATAATAACACACAGCATTTCCTAAATCATATCCTGCAGAAGTTGAAACATCAAATTCAACTTCAACTGTTCCACTTGAATCTTTTAAGAGACTATCATTTTCAGGACTAACAGAACTAATTACAAGAGGTTTTGTTCCCACAAGAGTTAATTCATATGGGCCATCATTAGTATTTCTTTCATCTTCAGGTTCAGAAGGTTTATCTTTACATTTGAAATAAAATTTATTTTCAACATCATCTTTTAACCCAGTTAATGTTGAAGTACATTCATATAATGTATAAGCATTTAAATTAAATATATCTCCCCCACAAACCATATCATTTTCCATATCTGCAAAAGGTTTATCTGTACGATCCCATTTACATTCTGAAACTCCGCTTTTGTCCGAATAATATAATTCAATATCAAGTTCTTCTACCCCGCTTTGTATTGGGGCATTGTTTATCCAATCTGTTCCATATATTAAAGGAGGGGTTGCATCTGGGCCTTCTTCTATACAAAATTTAAATACAAAATTTGCAAGATCAAAATTATCATTTTTATCCTTACATCTTACATATATCCCATATTCTTCTCCATTTGTTAATTCAACACCTTGCTCTGCAAAATCTTCTGCACCAGGCATTGTTATGAAATGAGAATGATTTTCCCGGTATAGAACACTCCCCCCCATAAAGAGGCCCATTTCATCAAAAGAATCTGTCCTCATTAGATCATATTTACAAACAGCAGGTTCATCTAGTTTAACCCCAAATTGCACAGGATCAAGAGCAGGAATACATCCATTATTATTTCCTGGTTGAGTGTTTTTTATTCTAACCCCATAATCAGGTGGAGAAGAAATCTCTTCAGGAGTGTATACATAACCTAAACTTAATATCTCTTCCCAAGGTTCTATTAGAGGATATCCTCTATCATCTTCATTAGCCCAGACACAGTTTTGTTCATCTGTTCCTCTATTAATTAATTCACATGCAGCACCTAAACTTCTACATTGATATTCAGTACATATACCCTCAATTCCTTTTTTCGTACATTGATCACAATCTTCTCCTCTTCCAGGAGGTTGCCAGTTCATACATTGGAAATTAACAATATCTTCTTTAGTAGCTTTAGTAGTAACTATTTTATATCCTGTATAGAGCAGCATGGCAACAGGAATAGGCCCAATAGGGATAAGACCAGTTGCTCCCCCCCCAAGAAAATTTCCAACAACCCCTCCAGAGAGTTGTTCAATAGCTTTATTTTCAGCAAGTTTTGTAAGTCCCTTATAAATCAGAAAATTTTCTGCAGCTGTATCTGAAATTAATTTAGCTGTTGCATCATCATCTATCCCAACCCATTTTAACACCTTGGGTAAATATATTTTAACTTGTTCAGAAATCTGATATGCAACATATATTTGTCCAACAAGTAATGCAAGATCTTTTCCAAGCTCTTTCAAACCCATTTTATCATCATCAGCAACATCTTCTGCGCCACCAGATTCTGAGGAAGAATCCCCCTTAAGATTATATGCTCTCCCACCTTCGGTTACAAGAGTATTACCGTCAAGTTTAGCACCTTTAATTAATGATTTATCATCATTTCTAAAAACATTTCCATCTTTATCAACTCTAAACTCTAAACCCCCACTTGTTTCATAAAGAGGTAATTTTTTAAATTCATCATCAGGTAAAAGACTTTTTACTAAATCTACACCTTCTTTAAGATCTGGAACTTCATCTGTGGGATTAGGTGTACTAGGAGGCATATCTCTTTGATCATGGTCAGGTAATTCTCCAGAAGTAGGTGGCCCTATACCATAAACATAAGCGTCCATAAGTTTAAACATATGTTCACACATACTTGGCCCTAAATCTATAGCATTATTATATATTCTATTTAATTCTGTTTCATCTGCTTCACTATTAGCAGTATAACTTCTAAATTCTTCTCCACATGAAAATGTTAAATCTTTTGGGGTATAAGTAGAAACAATTGGAGCATCCTCTTCTTCAGGGGGGGTTGTATCATAACCCTCAAAAGGTTCATCTGGCATGGGAAATAAATTAGTGTTTAAAGCATTATATTTATCTTGACAAGTTAAACCACTTTGAGTTATTTGAGAAAAAGTAGAATCTTCATCTGCACTATCAATTCTATATGTTTTAGTTCCCCCTGTTCCACATTGAAAATCTCTAACAACAGGATACCCTGCACCAGTTAAAGACGCAACATCTTCTCCAGCAGGAATATCAGAGTCATGATAAACAAACCAATAAGGATCAAAAATAAGATCCACATGATCACATTTTTCTTCATAAGTTTTTCCTAAAAGATCAGGTAATAATGCATTAATATCAGCTATTTTTTCTGGAGTGTCTGCAGTATATGAAAAGGATCTTCCATCCTCACAAACTATATCTAAAGTGGTTCCATCCCATGATTGAGTGTATACTCCAGATTGAACATATTCTATACCGGGATTTGCATCCAAAAAGGTGGCCCAGGCACTTGCACAAGTTTCACCACTAGCAATTTTAGAATCTCTAAATATTTCCCATACAACTAAATTATTAGGGTCAGAAACATCAAGAATTCCCATCACACTTCCATCACAAAAAATAGTCTCTCCTTCAGCCCTAACAAAGCCCATTTGACTACCCATAGCAAATGCAAAAGCTATAGTCCCAATTACCAATAAGAAAATTTGACTTAATGCCATGCCAGCTTTTTTATTATCTATTACCATATTCATTTCTTGGGAAAATTTCTAAATCTGTGGACTCAAATTCTCCATTAACTTCTGCCACAACTTTATATGCCCCATACCCTCCTTTTTTTATTAACCATTCAACCATATCAAAATCATCAACAGCAATTCCAACCCCCTCCTTATCTTGAGAATAAATTTTTCTTAATGAATATATCTCTTTACCTTGGGGGTTAAATATAGAGACTTTACAATGAGTCCCTTTTTTATTTATACCATCCATTAAAATTATAGATAATTTTTCTCCTTCCCTAAACTCATTTTTAATTCCTCCAAATTCCCCAGGAAAAATAAACAACCCATTCCCATCATAGTCTATTCTATAATTACATGAAAATAAATGTACTGGTTTTTTACCAGGATATTTTACTCTTGCATCTTTAGGCATCCATTCCTCTTCCCTATTTTTTTTCAAAGCACCATAATGTTGTGGGGGGGTATAATCTAGTTTTTCATTATTAACATCAAAATCAATATTTATAGAAGGAGCTTCTTGTTTGGCATCTTCAATCATCTTTAAATCATATTCAATATTGTAGGCATCTATGAATTTTCCAATTTCTCTGTCATCTACATCATCAGAAATACTAAGTATCCTACTTAATCTTTTGAGCTCTATTGTTAATTCATCTTCTTCTTTTTGTTGAGAATAAACAATATTATTAAAAAATAAACTACTTATTAAGATAATACTCAATAATCCCAATTTGCTAGGATAAACACTTCCCCTTCTCCTCAAATTTTTTCCTAAAGTTATCATTTTATTTTTTAAGGTCCATATCCTTCATCACTATCTGATTGTTGATCATAAAGATCTTCCAATTCTTCATCTCTACCATCATCTGGGGGGTTTGCATTCCTACTACGAGCAGTTTCCCCAAAGTGAGCCTTGTTATAAGTTCCATCTTCTGTTTTTCCTGAGAATAATTCTCCCCAGAAAGTATTTCCATATGTGCTTATATAATTTGTTTTAACACCACAATCTCCTACTGCTAAACATAATTGTTGCCTTTCTTCTTCCCAATCCCCACCAGGTTCACATCTTCCATTTTTCTTTATATTCCATTTTGTATCAAATAATCCTCCCGCAATCAAATTTCTTTCATATGTTATCGTACATTGATCAGAAGCATAATTACATAAATTTCCAGTATCTTCCCCTTCAGACCAAAAATCAAAACCAGGAGAATATTTTGGAAAACATACTCCATCATCTTCTTGTTCAACCTCATAAATTTTTTCCCAAGATTTTCTAATATTAGTTCCTTCAAACCATTGGCAATCTCTTTCATATTCATCTTCACAATCTTCTTTATTTGTTTGACTATAACATCCCCTCCATTTATTGTGTTGGCAAGAATCTGTACTTGTTTCAATTATTTCAGATCCC
>CAZQAV010000013.1:6538-10636 GCA_964591395.1 Candidatus Woesearchaeota archaeon
CCTTTAAGGTGCTTTTAACAGATTCAACACATACTTCGTTTCTAAATGCAGCACAATTTTCAATAGTTATTTCTCCATCATAACATATTGCTACTGCAGAACCACTTCCAGGAAGATTATCTTCAAAACCAAGAGTATAAAGACATTTTTTTTCACGATGTTCTAATCTTTCCCCATCAAGAGTACATCCAAGATCTTTACATATATTTTCTCCTATATCTGGATTACTACTTGCACCATCTTCATTTTTATTATATGGTCCACATGCACTACCTGCAGAATAATCACAATTACCACAGGATGGAGAATTAGTATTATCTTGTCCAATACCACATGTTTGATGCCATTTTTTTATTTCTGTCCAATAATTTAAATCTTTTTCAGGAGTTCTTCTAGAATCATATATATTTGCAGTATTTCCACAAGTGTCTTTAAAATAAACTTCCTCTTTACCATCCACACATTTGGTATCACCTAAATCTGGAGAACAAAGGGTATTTAATTCAGGAGCAGTACATAAAAGACCTTTATGAAATTCAGAACCAGCATCAATACAATCTTGTTGAGTTTCTATAGTACAAGCCCTTCCTGATTCTGTTTCAATAATACATGCTCCTTTTGCATAAGGGTCAGACATTGCAATACATTGTTGCTCATTTGGAACATTTCTTTTAAATTGAATTTCAGCACCATAATCTGTAGCTAATTTATTACATCTAGCTTGAGTAATAAAAGAAGCTTCTTCACCAATTAAACAACATCCAACCTGACATTGTGGAACTTCAGAAGATTCTCTCTCATCCCAAAAACCCCCCTCTTCATTACATATTGATTGTGTTGTTTCAAGACAGGAACCTTCTTCACTATTAATACAAGTACCTACACTACAATAAGAAGTTTTTTTACAAGAAGTTTCAGAAGTTATTAATCCATTTGTCTGATCACATAAAGATTCATCAATAACATTTTGACAACGAGCACCCCCCTCAACCTTTTCACAACATACAGCATACACCCCCGAAATCATAACAATAGCTAATAAAAAACCTACAAAAATTAGTTCTCTTTTTTTATTCATTTTAATATCCTGAAGGGAAGACTAAACTTCTTGAAGCAAATTGAAATTTATTTCCAGTATCTCTGTTTGTTAATATATAAACAGTTGTTCCATCTTCTTGAGCTTTTTTCTCAACTTTTAAGTTATGATAATAATCCATATATATTGTTGTTTCACTATTACCATAGCTAGTTTCCCACTCTAATATACTATTAGCAATATTAATCAATTCATAAAGATTATTGTTCAAAATTTCAACTTTAAATTTATCATATCTTTCAACTTCATCTTTAGAAATTGTAAATTCATATCCCTCAAATATAATATCAATCTGATTTGGCATAAGCATAACATCAAAACTTCCTTCTTTTAAGTCAACACCATATCCTTTTTTATCAAAACTTTCTTCCATTGAATAGAAACATTGATCTACTAAACTTTCAAGAGAACTTTTTATTTCTTTTTCAACATGTTGTTTTAACATTGGTTGCTGTATTATACAAGTTTCATAGGCTTCATTTGTATAGCACAAATATTCAATATTTGTATCCGCATATAAATAATAATGTTCAGGGTCCATACTTCCTCCTTGAGAAGAAACTAACGCAATATTGTTTTCAACATCTTCTTCAAGACATGTTTTTATAAATTCATAAGGATTATTTGGGTCTTGACCAATTGCAGATCTTAAGCCCGGAGAAAGCATGTAGATTAATGCACCTATAACAATTATTAATATAGCTACAATGATAAATATAGTAACTTGACCTCTTTTATTATTCATAAATAATTTACGATAATTTAGTTTATAAAATTAATCTTAGTCTTCGTTTTCTACTCTTGGAGCAAGAATAAATGTTAATTCAATTGTTTCTGATCTTATCTCCATTCTTAGAGGATGATCTTCTGCAAACTTCAAAATTGTTTTCTCTGATAATTTAGAACCTTTGATAAATTTCTGCAAATATTCTAGACTATATTTTGATCTACAACTTTCAGCTTCTATATTTGCCTCATCACTTGAAAACTCAGACATAGTTGAATTTAAACCTCTTGCTTGAATCACAAATTTCCCATCTTTAATTTCAAATGAACATGCATCTGAAACAATAGCACAATCTTCAATAGCTGCTATTAAATCAATAGAATTTATCTCAACTTTAGAACTATAATCTAATTCTCTCATTTCTTTATCTTCACTTTCTATGTCAATTAAATTTAATGTGAATATTCTTTTTATTCTATCTTGTATTTGAATTTCCAACATATTATCTTTTTTTTCAAGAATCAATGAACTACTTGAACTACATCTTTTCAAAATTCTTTTCAAGCTATCTAAACTAACACCTAAAACTTCATTATCTGTTTCAAATTGTGAAAAAGCATTTCTTGGCAATACAAAACCAACCATAGCAACATTTGCAGGATCAATAGCTACAATGCTCATGCCAACTTCATTTACTTTTATTCTAACTTCCATTACTAAATCAGAAATTATCTCAATAGCTCTTGCAAGAAGTACAGGATTCTCTAATTTAACTAACATCTTTTAATCAATAATGCTCAGCTTTTAAGTATTGTTATTATATAGTATAAGCTAATTTATATAAAGATTTCATGATATATTTTTATATGAATTACAAAAAAAAAGAAAATCCTAGTGTAAATGAAAAAAGAATAAAAAAAATCCTTAATTTGTATTATTCTCGCCCAGAAGTACAAAAAGCAATATATGAATTTTCAAAAGATAGGGAAACAGTACCAAGTTATATGATGGAAAGTTTTGGAAAAAGGCCAGATTCTTTACAATATGATAATGATGTTTATGAATTATCCAAAAAAGGAGCAACATCTTTCCATTGCTCTGAAGAAATATGGACAGATTGTTTAAATATTGAAACAGGAATGAACGAAAAGCAATTAAATGAATTAAGAAAAGGCTGGGATTTATTATTAGATATAGATAGTAGATATATTGACTATAGTAAGATAATGGTTGATTTAATAATAGATTTATTAAAATTCCATGGAATTAATAATATAGGTATAAAATTCTCAGGAAGTAAAGGTTTTCATATGATTATACCCTGGAAAGCTTTTCCCAAAGAAATCAACAATGTAAAAACATCGGATATGTTTCCAGAATATCCTAAGATAATTATGCAATATATTGCTGAAAAAGTTAAACCAAGACTAATAGAAGAAATTTCAAAATTAACCCGCCCAAATAAATACATAAAAGATTTCAAAGCTTCAAAAGAAGTTATACCTGATTTAATGTTAGCTTCCCCAAGACATTTATTTCGAACACCTTACTCATTACACGAAAAAACAGCTTTAGCAAGTGTTGTCGTCGATAAAAATAAAATAAAGAATTTTGAATTAAAAGATGCAAATCCATTAAAAACAAAGGTAAAAAGCTTTATGCCTAACTGTATAGAAGGGGAAGCAAAAGAACTTTTAACATCTGCATTAGATTGGAGCAAACATAGAATAGAATCCCTAACTAAAAAAGACTACGGTAATATAAAATATAAGGCAATAAAATTAAATAATATTTCTGAAAATAATTTCCCACCTTCAATTAAAAAAATCCTTGAAGGTGTTAGCGACGGAAGAAAAAGAGCATTGTTTATTCTTATTAATTTATTTAGATCAATTGGTATGGAAAAAGAAGAACTTGAAAAAAGAATAGAAGATTGGAACAATAAAAATGAAGTTGCTTTAAAACAAGGATATATTACATCTCAATTAACATGGAGTTATAGAAATAAAATAGTTCCTCCCCCAAATTTTGATAAAGATTATTATAAAGCAATAGGTGTTATCCCTAATGCTGAGGAACTCCGTTATAAAAATCCTTCAAATTATGTTATAAAGAAAACATTGCAACCAAATCAGAATAAGAAATTTAAAAACCCGCCAAAAAATAAAGATAATTTTAAAAAGAAGAATTGACTTTAACAAATATGAAAAAAGAAGTAGGTATTTCCCTTTTAATTTTATTATTAATTACAAGTATGCCTTTTATTCTAGCAGAA
>CAZQAV010000014.1:0-10338 GCA_964591395.1 Candidatus Woesearchaeota archaeon
TTACCAGCCATTGAATCTATTTCATCAAAGAAAATAATACATGGTGAAACTTGTCTTGCTCTTTCAAATATTTTTCTCACACCTTCCTCTGATTTCCCCACCCACATACTTAATAATGAAGGTCCTTTAACCTGAATAAAATTAGCTTCAGATTCTTTTGCAACAGCTTTAGCTAATAATGTTTTACCTGTTCCAGGAGGACCATATAATAAAATCCCTCTTGAAGGTCTTATACCCATTCTTTTAAATCCTTGAGGATATTTCATTGGCCATTCAACAGCTTCTTTTAATTCTTGTTTAACTTTATCTAATCCTCCAACACCTTCCCAACCAATTGTCGGAGCTTCAACTAAAACTTCTCTCATAGCAGAAGGTCTTACAATTTTCAAAGCATCTGAAAAATCTTTATGTCTAATAATTAATTTTTCTAAAACTTCTTTAGATATTTCTTCTTCTTTAAATTTCTCAATTTCAGGTAAATGTTTTCTAAGTACATTCATAGCAGCTTCTTTTGCAAGTGATTCTAAATCAGCTCCAACAAAACCATGTGTTAAACTTGCAAGTTCTTCTAATTTAACAGCTTTCAAAGGCATCCCCCTTGTATGAATTTTTAATATAGCTAGTCTACCTTCTTTATCTGGAACATTAATATTTATCTCTCTATCAAATCTACCTGGCCTCCTCAAAGCAGGATCAAGTGCATTTACCCTATTAGTAGCACCAATAACAATAACTTTTCCTCTTGCCTTCAACCCATCCATCATTGTTAATATTTGACTAACAACCCTTCTTTCAACTTCTCCATGAACATCTTCTCTTTTAGGAGCAATAGCATCTATTTCATCTATAAAAATAATTGTGGGGGCAGCTTTTTCAGCTTCATCAAAAATATTTCTTATTTTCTTTTCACTTTCCCCATAAAATTTAGACATTATCTCAGGACCATTTAACAAAATAAAATTAGCTTCAGATTCATTTGCAACAGCTTTAGCTAATAATGTTTTACCTGTTCCAGGAGGACCATGTAATAAAACACCTTTAGGAGGTTCAATACCTAACTTCTCAAATATCTCTGGTTTTTTCATAGGTATTTCAACCATCTCTCTTATTTTCTTTATCTCCTCAGATAATCCCCCAATATCTTCATAATTAATTTCAGGAATCTTTTCATCATTTATTTCAACAGCTTTTGGGTTTAATACAACTTGAGTATTTTCAGTTATTATAATTGGAGTATTTGGATTTGTATTTACAACTAAAAATTTAATTTGTGAAACACCCCCGCCTAAATTTCCAAAACCCATTCCTCCAAGAATATCATTTAAATTCCCAAATATATCTCCCATATCTCCAAATTCTTCAGACATTAAATCTTTTCTTCTTTGAACACCGCCAAGAACAAGAACATCTCCCTTCACAACACTTCTTCCAAGTAATCCTCTTTTAAGATTTTCAGGATCACCTTGAACCATAATTCCTTTTTGAGCAGGGGCAATTGTTATTTTCTTAGCTTCTTTAACATTTGCTTTAGATATAACAACAATTTCACCAATACCTGATCTAGAATTTTTTCTTAATATACCATCTATTCTTATTATTCCTTCACCAACATCTGCAGGATAAGCTCTATCAACAATTGCAACTGTTTCTCTATTTCCTTTTATTAATATAACATCTCCCCTCTTAACACCTAATTCCCTCATAACTTCTGAATCTATTCTTGCTATTCCTTTATAGGCATCATCTTGTAATGCTTCAACAACTTTTAATTCAACTTTTTCAAATTTCATTCTTCATCCCCCAATTCTCTAAAATTCAGAGAAACCCTTCCCATATCTTCAAAACATAATTTAACCATATTATCAACCATCTTACTATGATTGTGCATTTGCTGATCCATTTCATTCATAAAAGAAACAATTTCTTTAGGTATTGAAACAGCATAGCTATTTCCAACTAATCTCATTTTAACATTAAATTGTTTTTTCTTTAATTCCCTAAATTTCATATATTCTTGCTCATCAACCGGATGGATTATTTTATCCCCACATTTACCACATTCAACAATTCTTAATATAAATCCATCTCTAGAAAGATCTTTCCTCTTCATAACTTTATTACAATTCTTACATAAGATTGCATTATCAAATATATCGTGTGTCATTTTATTATTGTAAAGTATTAATTTTGTCTAATCTTTTTTGAAAAGATTAGTGTATACCAGTAAGTATACACCACAAAGTATACTATTTAAAGATTATGGTAGTAAACAAATACTTATATAAGTTACAACCTTCAAAAAAGTCATGAAAAATAGACATGCTTTAGACATATATATTACTGAAATAATGAAATATGATCCTCTTCCGCCTGAAGAAGAGGTACAAGAATTCTTAAAAATGCAGGCAGGAGATTTAAATGCAAGGGAAAAAATAATTAAGCACAATCTAAGATTTGTTGTTCAAGTTGCAAAAAAACTTAGTCCATATAACATGCCTTCTGAAGATGCTATTCAAGCAGGAACAATTGGTTTAATTAAAGCAGTCGATGGAAAATATGATCCTTCTAGAGGATTTAAATTTATAAGTTATGCTGTAAAGAGTATTAAATGGGCAATTAAAAATATCCATAAAAGAGATTATGCCCGAATAATAAGGGCTCCGGGAAGTAGGCTTGGGCAAAATGCTAAAACAATGAAACTAGAAGAAGAATTATCAAAGGTCTATGAACATGATCAATTACCAGAATCATTTATAGAAAAAGAATTTGAAAGAAGATATGGAAAACCTATTTCTCCTCCTTGTCAAGAAACAAGATATAGGAACTATAGTTTAGATGCCAGAGTAGGATTTGAAATGATTTCTTCTCCTTCTTTAATAGATATATTAAAAAATCCTAATTCAGAAGATTCAGATTGGTTTATAACACCTGAATCTCAAAAAGAAATTTCTGAAATAATCTTAGGGACATTAACACCATTACAAGCAACTATTTCAGAAATGCAAATGAGATCAATGAATGATGAAGTAATAGCAGAAAATCTTGGGTGTGAACATCAAAATGTTCAACAAAGAAGAGCAACAATAAGAAAAAATGCCAACAAAATGAAAACTTATTTTGAAAATATATATGGCCCAATTAGAGTAAGTGCATTAAAACCCAATCCTTAAAAACACACCTATCTAACGTTATAATATGGAATCAAAAAAGTTAAAATATTATTGGGATAAATTTTGGTATTTATTATGGAAAGATGATTCTCTAAAAGGTTGGTTATTTTCAGTTATATTCATGATTGCATTTATATTAATCATATTCTTTCCAGCCCTTAAACTTATAACAGGGACAGCTCTTCCTTTAGCAATTGTTGAGTCATGTAGCATGTATCATGATGGAAATCTTTTATCTGATTTTAATATATGGTGGGAACAACATGAAGAAAAATATAAAGAATATAACCTAAATCAAATAGATTTTGGAGATTTCATATTTAAAAATGGGTTCAACAAAGGAGATATTCTTTTCATTATCAAAGCAAAACCTGAAAAACTAAATCCAGGGGATGTAATTATATTTAATGCAGATTATAGAAATCCAATAATACACAGAATAATAGAAATAAATCAAAAAGATAGCGAATATATATTCTCAACAATAGGAGATAATAATAATGGCCAAATATCTTCTGAAAAATCAATAAAAGAAGATCAATTAGTGGGTAAGGCAATATTTAAATTAGCACCTTATCTTGGCTGGATAAAATTAGCTTTCTTTGAACATCAAAAATCTGACTCTGAAAAAGGATTTTGCACTCAAAATTAATACAAACATTTTTAAATTAGATATATTAGTATATAAAATAATTAAGGGTGATAAATTTTAAAACTTAATAACTCAAAAAATGGAATTTTGTCCCAAATGTGGTGCAGTATTAATACCTAAAAGAAAAAATTATGGCTGTGCAAGATGTAATTATTCTACAAAAAGTAAGGTTAAATTAGCAGCTTCTGAAAAACTAGAAGAAAAAAAGAAAATTGAAGTAGTATCTGAAAAAGATGCTGAAACATTTCCAATAATCTCTGAAAAATGCAAGAAATGTGGAAATCAAAAAGCATATTTCTGGACAGTTCAAACAAGAGCAGGAGATGAATCAGAAACTAAGTTCTTCAAATGTACAAAGTGCAAGCATACTTGGAGAGAATATAGGTGATTAATAGAATTCTAATATACTCTTCCAACCTGAAAATTTATTCCCTTCTTCATTGTATTCCAGAGCATTATATTCTGAATCTACATTAGATAACTTTAACATTTCAACTAAGTCATTTACTTCATTTTTTCCCCAATCTTCAAATCTAATTTGCCTAAGAAATCTTACTCTCCCATGTAAAGAATCAATTAATTCAATTTTTCCATAAGCCCCAGTAATATTTTTTTCAGAAAAATTAATAACCTTTTTTGCTTCTTCCTCACAAGATACAAACATTTTTTGAGTAATATTATGAAAAAGATAATCAAAATTTGGGTTTAAAGAATTACGAACTCTTTCCATAGCCTTATAAAATCTATTTTTTGCCCATGAACTATTATCATCAGGATTAAATTTTCCTTCTCCAATACCCATATTCTGCACAAATGCAAAATACAAATTCAATTCAGCATAATTCTGGCTTTTTTTCATAACAAATAGTCAATGCCCCCACTTATAAGAATTATTATACTCTATTTATCAACTAATCTTCCCAACTCTTTCTGAATGGCCACATTTACCACATTTTAACATTATCAAATTATCTTCATCTGAATATGAAACACCTGCATCAATTATTTGAGCTTTCCCATATCCACATTTTTCACATTTATGATCATATGTTGCAAAAGGATTTTCATTCTCAATAACTCCTTCCCCTTTAGGTTCTTTATGTGTTATCTTCTCTTCTTCAACTAAATGATCTACTTTAGCTTCAACAAAATAATCACAATTTTTACATTTGATAATAGACCTCTCACCAATGCTATGAGGAATCAAAAGACCCCCACATTTTGGGCAAAATTTCATCACCATAAAAATATTGAATAAAAATACTTTTATAAACTATTCTGAAATAATTTATTTATGGCTCTGTAGCTCAGTTTGGTTAGAGCACTAGACTCTTAATCAAGGGGCATATCCCCTTATGTTAACCCCTATGGGAAACAAGAAGAGTGATCTAGGTGTCGGGGGTTCAAATCCCTCCAGGGCCATTTTAAATTCTAAAAAAATCATAATAAATATTAAGAAATATCTCAAGCACATTCAGGGGCGTTTGGTGTTAGAATCATCTAATTAGATTCTGTATATTTTCAATGGCATCTGCGACATCTTTCCCTTTCTTAGTCAGTCTGATCAATTTTATACGCCCCTTTTTCTCAAACTCAACTAATTTCAAAACTTCCAATGTCTGCAAAATCTTTACAGCATGACTGTATGTACAGTCTACTTCTTTTGCCAATATACTACCATACCTCATCCTTGTGTTCTTTTTCAGAGAGACCAACATCAACGCTGGCTTCCTTCTGAAGAAGATATCAAAGTTATCTTTCATTTTGGACATGTATAGTTTAATGTATATATTGAGATAGTATTGTGCTTTTAAACCTTTCTAAACACATATGTTTAAATCACTACTATTCAAGTAGTCATTTTGGATTACCCCCTTTCACAATATTTATTAAACAATATACCTATCAAAAAATATGAAAAAGAAGAGAAAAAAGTCAAAAGAAGAAAAAGTTGCTGAAAATTATTTTCCTGTAGATGAATCTGATTTAAAATATACTATTGAAAAACCTTATAAAAAACCTAAAATTTCAGAAATAGAAACAATTGAAAAACCTAAAAAAGCAAGGAAAAAAACAACTAAAAGAAAAACATCAAAGAAAACAACAAAAAGAAAGCCAAAAATATCAGATTATTCTCCTCCAAAAACAAAATTAAAAAAATCAGGTTATGAACTTATAATAACAGAAAAACCTCAAGCAGCCCTAAAAATATCTTCTGCATTAGGTAAATCAACAAAAAGAGATAATAAAAAAATCCCCTATTATGAAGTTGATAGGAATGGCAAAAAGATAATTGTTGCATGTGCTATAGGTCATTTATTTACATTAAAACAAAAAACAAGGGGATCTGCTTTCCCTGTTTTTGATATTTTATGGCTTCCAAATTATTTAGCAAGAAAAAAAGATTTTACAAAAAAATATTATGATACTTTATTGAAATTAATGAAGGGTGCAAGTTCATTAACAGTTGCAACAGATTATGATATTGAGGGAGAAGTTATTGGTTTAAATGTAGTTAGATTCATAGGGAATCAAAAAGACGCAAACAGAATGAAATTCTCTACTTTAACAGATAATGAATTAAATCAAGCATATGATAAAAAATCAAAATCATTAAACTGGGGACAAGCTATTGCGGGGGAAACAAGACATTATTTAGATTGGTTCTATGGAATAAACTTATCTCGTGCACTTATGGCTGCAATAAAATCCGTAGGTAATTTCAAAATAATGTCTATTGGAAGGGTTCAAGGACCCACTTTAGAATTAATAGTTAAAAAAGAAAGAGAAATTCAGAAATTCAAACCCGAACCTTATTGGGATGTATTTATAGATATTGAAAATAAACATAAAATAAGATTAAAACATAATAAAAAAATAAAAGAAAAATCAAATCTAGAAAAATTTAAAGCTTTAAAGGGAAAAACAACAAATATAGAAACAAAAAAGAAAGAACAAATTCTTCCCCCAAATCCCCCTTTTAATTTAACAACATTACAAACAGAAGCATATAAATTTCATGGGATTACTCCTTCAGCAACACTTAGGGCAGCTCAATCTCTTTATTTATCAAGTTTAATTTCATACCCCAGAACATCAAGCCAAAAACTTCCAGATTCAATTAATTATAAATCCATATTAAAAAAATTAGCTAAAAGATATAATGTAGAATCTTTAATAAAAAAGAAAAAACCAATAGAAGGAAAAAAATCAGATCCAGCTCACCCTTCAATATATCCTACAGGGGATCAAAAAATTTTAGCAGGGGATGAAGAAAAAATATATAATTTAATAGTTAAAAGATTTTTAAGTTTATTCTGTGAAGAAGCTATTATTGAAAATAAAACAATTTCTACTGAAATAGATAAATTAAAATTCGCCACAAAGGGAAATTCTTTTATTAAAAAAGCATGGATGGAAATATATCCTTCTAAACAAAAACAAGAGCAAATACCAGATGTAACAGGGAAAGCCAAAATTTCAAAAGTTACTTCAGAAGAAAAAGAAACTCAGCCCCCAAAAAGATATTCCCCTGCCTCCATATTATCTGAACTTGACAGAAAAAATCTTGGAACAAAAGCAACAAGAGCAAATATATTAGAAACTCTTTATGATAGGGGGTATATTAAAGAAAAAAGTATACAAGCAACACCCTTAGGATTATCACTCATTTCAACCTTAGAAAAACATTCTCCAATTATAATCGACGAGGCTTTAACAAGAGATTTTGAAACACAAATGGAAAACATAAGAACTTCAAAATCAAAATTTAAAGAAAAAGAAGATAAAATAATTGAAAAGGCAAAGATAACAATTAAAAAAATAGCTAAACAATTTGAAAAAGAAGAAAAAGAAATTGGAAAAGAATTAATAGATGCTAATCAAAAATTAAGAGAACAAGAAAAAGAAGAAAACAAATTAAATATCTGTCCTAAATGTAAAAAGGGAAATTTGGGCATAACATATTCAAGGAAAACAAAAAGATCCTTTGTAGCATGTGATGCTTATCCTGATTGCAGAAATACTTTTAGTCTCCCACCAAATGGATTAATAAAAAAAACAAAAAAAGTTTGTGATGAATGTGGTTTTCCTAAGTTAATCAGATTATCTAAAGGTAAAAGGCCCTGGGAATTTTGTTTTAATCCTGAATGCCCCACAAATAAAGAAAGAATACAATCATATAAGGAAAATAAACAAGAAGATTAATTATAAAAAACTATCTCAGTTCCATACTTTAAATTGATTCCGTATTTCTCTTACATATACAGAAAAATCATCTCCATCTACTTCTCCTTCTTTAACTAGATGATTTCTTGCCTTTTTTATATTGCGATTATTAGATAACACTGCAGAAGATCCAACAGTATTAGCCAAAACAGCAGCAGAGAGAATCAAAATAATATTATTATCCCTTAATCCATTGTTTTTCATAATAGAATAATGTTTATCTTTAAGCTTAGAATATTTTGCTTCTTGACCTTTACTTAAATTTAGCACCATATCTTTTTCTTTAAATTCTCTTAAGAAATGTAATCTTTCACTTTTTGCATTTCTTTGAAAACGCAAACAATCTAATTCCTCTTTCCTATTAACATCTAAGTCCTCCTTATTAATTAAGTTATCTAAAAATTTGATATTTTTCTTATAATTAAAATGAGCTCCTGCCCTATACTCTAAAGATATTCCTTCTGTAATAAATAAAGGATCATGATTTTCTAGAGCACAAAGGATATTTTTCCTTAATCTATGATTAAAATACATTCTGGATATATTTTTCAAAGGATCATTAGTTCTTTGTTGAGCAAAAGGGGCAATTAAAGTACATGTATCTAATAAAACAGAATCATATATCTCAAGTATTTCATTTAAAGAATACAAACCATTTTTTTCCATATATTAAAATCAAAAAAACAACTTATAAGTATTATGAAGAAAAAGTATATATTTTACAACCAATCTCTTAAATTTCTTTGTGTTTTCATTTGTTCAAGAAGTTTACTTTTCTTAAATATGCCTGAGGGATCATATCCAAATTTTATCATTCCAACTTTTTTTGTTGTTTCCATAAATTTGCCCATATGCTGGAAATCTAATTTCTTATTTTTCAAAGCTTTCTTAACACTTTCTCTAACAACCCATACCCCCAAGGCAGCCCAATAACTAGGGGTTTCAATTCTTATAGCTAATATGCTTGCTTGCTTTTTTTGTTTTGATAAATATTTTAATATTGGCAATCTTGCTGCATAATACCCCCCAACAGTATTAGATGCATATGTTTTCCTACCTGAATAGGTCTCATAATCTGTAGAGGCTTTAATTTTATCAGAAGGATTCCATGAACTTCCTGGAAGATATAATTCAAATAATTCATAGTTCCATACTCCAGGGAACATCATAATCAAATAACAATTACCCATAAATTCTCCAAAATAAAGTTCATAATCTTCTATCCATTTATAATTTTTAATTTCTTTTATTAATTGTTTACCCAAAGTATCATCTGTAGCTGTTATACTCCATCTCGTTGGAACTAATCTTTTATTTTTCTTTAACCCTAAAACACCCACACTTAATATTTTATTTAAAGAATATTCATCAAAATTATTTTTATATAATAATTTCATCCCTTGAGAAGCTTTTAGTTCATCATTCATAACTTTATCTAATTTCTGAGAAATTTTCACATTACCTATCACTTTTGCTTTTTTCAGGGGAGCCCTCATTCCATGCGGAGTTAATACTTTATCTTTTTTTCTTCCAAGACTTAATTTTCGTTTTAACTCAATTTCAACATCAACAGGATTAGAAGCTACAGCAACTTCTTTAGCTATTTCAACAAATTTTTTATTTAATCTAGAATCTTGAACTTTTGCTTGAAATCTTGAATTTAATAGGCTATCTCTTAATTTTATCACCTCAGATATATTAAATTCTTTATCTGCCCAATATTTTTCATCATCAAATAACCAAGCATTTTCTTCTCTTTCTAAAGGAGATAAAATTCCAACATTAACTAAAGGATATTTTAATTTAGAACCTATGAATACGCTTGGTGGAGAAGCACTATTTAATTTATCAATATCTTTTAAGTTTTGAAATTTAAATCTAGTATCTGCTACTTTTTTCAAAACTTCAAATTTTATATCCCCCATTTAATTTTTACCTCTTTAATTATATCCAACGTTTCCTAAACACTCCTGCATCTTTTATTTCAAAACTTAATTCTTTTCTAGGCATACTTCTATGTTTTAATAATATGGCTTTTTTCTTTCCATATTCATTTTTTAGTTCAATAATACATTTACTCCAATATTTAAATAAGTCTCCCCCAACAAGATTTATCTCTTTTTTGATTCCTTTTTCTTTTTCTTCATCTGATAAAAATGCAGAATAAACTTGGTTTGTTATTAAGATAGGGATATTTTGTTTTCTAGATATTTCAGCTAATATTCTCATTTGCATGGCAACTTCTCTATTAACATCTTTTATTTGATCTTGATCTTTTAATTTTATAGC
>CAZQAV010000015.1:0-6700 GCA_964591395.1 Candidatus Woesearchaeota archaeon
GAAGAACTATCATAAGCATAGATTTGTATATCATATACTCCTAAACTTAGATCCACTTCTTTTTGTTCAGGATAGAATATTGTTTCAGAAGAACTATCAGAAGTCATATATATTATTGCTTTACCATTAAAAGACATTCCATCTAATTTCAAATCTATCTTTTTATTATATAATTTATCCAGTAATACAGATACACTTCCATCTTCCATAGTAGAATATATTTCTTTTTTAGTTGCATAACCTTCTGCATCTATAATTATGTGGCCATTTACACATTGAGGGAAAGCCATACTTTCTGGAGAAGCACCTATATTACATAAGGCATTAGAACATTCATATGATATTAAAGCTTCAACTTCATTACCATTTCTATCATATGTTGAAACATCTAATATAGTATTTTTATATTTACAAGTTTCTGTATCTTGTACTTCATATGTTTCACCTTCTAATGCTTCTCTTGGATTATTTCCTTCTATAACAACAGCAATAGGAAACTGAAATATTTCTTCCCCTTCATATACTTGGACCATGACAGGATATTTCATATTATATACAAAATGATATGGAGTATAACAAAAACCAAGAATACCTAATCCTTGTTGATTTCCTACAGGTTCTGCCATTAATATATCTCCATCAGAAGGAAGAACTTCATAACTATAAGGCCAATTTCTTGAATTTATAAATCTAACATCTGAACCAACACCTAGATCCATTTCAAAATATTCATTTTCTTTGTTTGATAATATATATTCTCCACCCTTAACTTTCAAAGCATTTGTATTTGCCTCTACAGCTTCTTGTAAATTATTAAATATTTCATCTGCAGACCATATTTCAGGGGAACATGTAAACTCAACACCATCAACAGGAGCATAAAGTCTTAATGTATCCAATGCATATGTTTCTAAAAATAATTCATCTTGTTCTTTTCCATATATCTCAACAGCATCATCATATAATTTGCCAAGATATGAATCAACATCAATATTATGTGATTTTATCAGGGCAGATTCATCTGCCTTTGAGATTTTCATATCCATATCAATTTTAACCTTAATCTCATTATCTTTAATATTTGCATCTACCTTTGGTAATTTCTTGATAATTATAAATCCTTGATCATAATATGCATTAAAATCACAATCATGTATTTGGTCTTCTATAAATTCCTCTAACTCATCTTCTATATTAGATAAAGAAGGAATTTGTTCTTTCTCAAAACCATTTTCAGAAACATAATACCAATAAGGAACAGCACTTCCTGCAAAATCTAATTGGGAAGAAAAAGGATAATATCCTGAACCTTTTTCAAATTCTGGAAGAGAAATATACCCTGCTTGACTTTCAATAACATTTACTCCAACTAAAACATTTTCTTCAACACAATCTAAAAATTGCATATAAACAGGTTCAATAGATGCAGGTATAGGGGTCTTAATTAATTCATCTTTAAATGTAAAAAATATACCAATGGCAGCTACAACTAATATTGCAATTATTACAAATACAGTTACTTGTCCTTTTGAGCCCATCATTCTTTTTTGCCTCCTTTAATTTTTTTCTTAATTAATTCAATAATTTCAGTATTAATATCTTTTTTTATATTTAATTTAAACTTTTCCCAAAGTTTCTCATCTTCTATAAGAAGTAAATATTTCTTCATTTTGTCTTATTTATATTATTGAAAATTTAATATATAAATCTTTCTTATTAAGTTACTAACTTAGTTACTAAGTAAAGTCTAAAAGCCAAGAATAAAATCTTCTTAAACACCCATACATTATCTTTAAAAACCCTTTTTATCTCATCAAAATATGAAAATTCCTAAAACAACAAACAGATATTGTCCTTATTGTAAGAAAAAAACAAATCAAAAAATAAAATTAGTAGGTACAGGTTTTCAAAGGGGAACATTAACAAGAGGTTCAAAATATAGGGCTAAATTAAGAGGTCTTGGTAGGGGAATAGGGAATTTGGGAAAATGGGGTTCTAAACCAGCTCAATCAAAATTTAAAAGAAAAACAAAAACAACTAAAAAAACAAATAAAATGTACACTTGTAAAGAATGTGGCAAATCAAAATATCAAAAAAAAGGTAAAAGGGCAGGTAAACAAATTCAAGAATAAGATGGTAAAAATAATTAAATTAAAAGGGAAGTTGACGGTCAAGAAACCGTAGGTGTCTTACCATGGCTATAGCAAAAAGAAAAAAAAGGTTTTTTGATGTAGATATACCTATTATCAGAAAAACAACACATCTTCAAGCATATGAATTAAAAGATTTGGAAGGAAGAACATTCAAATATGATTTAACAAGAGTATTGAGGGGAAAAGCTTTATTATTAAATATGAAAACAGTAATTAAAGGTGAGAAAGCTACTTCTATTCCCATAGGTTCAAAACTAATGCCTTTTTATATGAAAAGAGTTGTGAGAAAAGGAACAAATTATATTGAAGATTCATTTGATGTTAAATGTAAAGATGCTACAATACAAATTAAACCATTTTTAGTATCAAGAAGAAAAATATCTAAAGCTGTGAGAAAAGCTTTAAGGGTAAAAGCAAAAGAAGAACTAACAATTTATGTTAAAGATAAAAAATCAGAAGAAATATTTGATGATCTTTTAAAAAATCAAATACAAAAACCCTTGAGTCTAAAACTTAAGAAAGTATATCCTTTATCTCTATGTGAAATAAGGATGATGAAAGTTCGAAAATTCACAGAAAAAGTTAAAGAAGAAAAAGAATAATAAATCTTTTAAAGCACCTAGCTCTCTTTTTTACATGCCTGTATAGCTCAGTGGTAGAGCATCGGTTTTGTATGATTAGTAAAATAATCCAAATGAACCGGGGGTCGGGAGTTCAAATCTCTCTACAGGCTTATTCTAAAAAAATAATTTCTAAACCTTCTCTGCTTTCCCACCATCAACTAATATTTTTGATATTTCTTTAGAAACCTCAGCTTCATCACCCTGTTTAAATGGGCCAATTTTTGAACCATCTAAATCCATCAACTCACCAACATCTTCTTTAAATCGAACTTTTTCTTTGACAGCCCCATCTTCAACTTTACCATCTAAAATATATGAAAACTCTCTATCAGATACTTCTATGTTTTTCATAATTTCTTCAAAAAGTGTTCTTTCAAAATCAAGCATATTTTCAAAATCTTGTTTAGATATTCCTGTTTCAGCAGCTATTAAAACCAAGCTCAATATTTTCTTCCTCCTTCTTAACATAAACTCTCTAAATAAAGTAACAGCATTTTCAAGTTGTTTTTTAGTCTTAACAATAACATCTGAAAAAACATCATCTTGTTTAGAAGCAACTTCCTTTTTCTCTCTTAAATATATCTTAACTTCTTCTATGAAATTTTTATCCACTTCTTGTAATTGGTCAGAATATCTCTCTTTCCTTGCAGCTTCATATATATCATTATATGTAATCATAAATTTTCAAGCAAATGGGTGTTTTTAATGATTATTATGATGTAAAATGTACAAAGAAATTATCTACTAAATTTTACCTTTTTCAAAAGTTCTCCACCATGTATCCTACCTAAAGTTCCTTTTCTAGCTTCTTTTTCATTAAATACTTTTTCCTTCAATAAAGAATCATTATAAAATAAAACAGGAACAGGATCAGCAGAGTGAGCTTTTAATTTACAGGGTGTTGAATGATCTGCTGTTACAACCATCTTTATCCCTTTTTTAGGTAAAAAACCTCTTAAAAATTTAAACAAAGTTTTATCGATATATTCTATCATTATTTTCTTTTCAAAAGGTTTATTATCATGGCCAGGTAAATCTGTCTCTTTTATATGGACATAAGCATAATCAAAATTCTTACAATGTTTTTTTAACATCTTTATAACAAATTTACATCTTTTTTTCAGACCATCATATAAATTTTTATATGCATCTAAATTTTTTAATTTAGGGTAATCAAAAGAAAATACTTTCATACCTGATAATTTTGAAAAACCAACTTCTAAAGGCATTGTGGAAGTGTTCATCCATTTCTTATATTGTTTTAATTTAGGTATTTCAGCCCCAGGACATCTTACAAATAAATAATTTGCAGGTAATAATCCTTTTTTTCTTCTCTCTTCATTTACAGGATGTTTATCAAGAACTTCAAAAGCTTGTTCTAAAAATTCATTTAACATATTTGCACTATATTGTGAATTTTCTTCATCATCTAAAGGTTTACATATTCTTGTTTTTCCTGTAACAGGATGAGGGTCATTTCCCAATATATTATCTGAAAAACCCCCTCTAAAAACTAAAACCCCCCTATGTTGGACACTAGGTTCAAATAAAAACTCAAAAGGTAATTTGATTTTATTTATAGCTTTCGATAATATATCTGCTTCAGCTGTTGTCAATGTTCTTCCTGCTCTTCTATCTATTATATTCCCTTTTTTTGAATTATCTATTGTTCCAAAATTAACTCTTAAAGCTAAATCCCCTCTTGTAAGATTTATATCTGCTCCTTTTGCTTCTAATTGCCCTCTTGTGCTTGAAATTAATTTATTGCCAAAAATAGATACAATTGCTTCATCAGATCCGGGAATAAACCCTGGTTTAACAGGATACATAAAACCCATTTCACCTCTTGCAGCAAAAAAATTCATATTAGGTATATGTGCAGCTTCTAAAGGTGTCTTTCCTTTAAGCAAAGGATGGGGTAAATCTCCCATACCATCAATAATTACAAATATGCCTTTCATTTTATATCCATAATATGTCTCCCCTCTTTAAAAAAATTTATGTTCTCTAAAGAATAAGAAAAAACATTATAAATCAAAATATGCTTGTTTTACCATGTTTAAAAAACTTAAAGAAAAACTAAAAGGCTGGACAAAGAAAGTCTCAGAAAAAGCAGAGGAAAAAGCTAAAAAGAAAGAGGTAGAAATTCCTACAAAATTTAGCCCAGCCACCCAAAAATATGAACCTGAATTAGAGAAAGTAGAAGAAATTAAAAAAGAAATAAAACAAGAAAAAGCAAAAGAAAAGAAAAAACCAAAACCAGGTGAAAAAGGATTTCTCAAAAAAGTTGTTTCAAAAATTAAAAAAGTTAAAATTTCTCAAGTAGATTTTGATATTTATGCTGAAGAACTTAAAATGCTTCTTTTAGAAAATAATGTTGCTTTTGAAGTTGCTGAAAAAATGATAAAAGAATTAGAAGAAAAAATAGTAGGTAAAGAACTTCTTAAAAAAGAAATTGAATCTGAAATAACAGATTGCTTTAAAGATATAATAAATGAAATATTAATAGAACCTTATAGCATATATGATAAAATAAAAGAAAAACAAGACAAACCTTATGTAATTCTCTTTTGTGGCATAAATGGCACAGGCAAAACAACATCTATTGCAAAAATAGCAGAACAATTAAAAAAACAAAAACTTTCATGTGTTTTAGCAGCTGCAGATACTTTTAGAGCAGCTTCAATAGAACAAATAAAAAAACATGCAGATAAAATAGGTATCAAACTCATTTCTCATGATTATGGTTCAGACCCTGCAGCTGTTGGTTTTGATGCTATAAAATATGCAAAAAAGAATAAATTAGATTGCGTATTAATCGATACAGCAGGTAGAATGCATACTTCTAAAAATCTTTTAAAAGAAATTGAAAAAATTTCCCGTATATGTAAACCAGATAAAACAATCTTTGTGGGGGAAAGTATAACAGGTAATGACATTATAGAACAAGTCAAAACATTTGATTGGGAAATTGGTATAGACGGAATAATCCTCACCAAGGCAGATATAGATGAAAAAGGCGGAACAGCTTTAAGCGTCGGATATGTTACAAAAAAACCAATCCTCTATCTAGGAACAGGGCAAGAATATGGAAACATTGAACAATTTAATAAAAAGAAATTTATAGAGAAATTAGGATTGTAACTAATTAACACCAAAACCTTATTAACTAATAATTTACTAATTCTAATATGTTAGAGAAGTTGGGAGAAGTATTAAAGAAAGCTACAAATAAGATAGCTAATGCTATATTCCTTGATAAAAACTTAGTAGATAATATTGTCAGAGATCTTCAAAGAGCTTTAATTGAAGCAGATGTAAATATTGTTCTTGTAAAAGAAATAAGTGATAAAATCAAAAAAGCAGCTCTTGATGAAAGAATCAAAGGTATTGAAAAAAAAGAGCATATGATTAAACTTCTTCATGATGAACTTACAAATATTTTGGGAGAATATAAACAATTAAAACTCAAAAAAACTCAAAACAGAATAATGCTTCTCGGATTATATGGTGCAGGTAAGACAACAACAATTTCAAAACTTGGAAATTATTATGCAAAAAGAGGAAATAAAGTTGCCCTTATTGGTCTTGATGTACATAGGCCAGCTGCCCCAGAACAACTTAAACAATTAGCAGACAAAAACAAATTAACTTGTTTTGTTGAATTAAAAGAAAAAAATGCTTTAAAAATCTGGAAAAAATATGAAAAAAAATTAAAAGATTACGATCTTATTCTAATTGACACAGCTGGAAGACATACTTTAGATAAAGAACTTATCAAAGAAATAAAAGCATTAGGTAAAAAAATTAAACCAACAGAAACAATTCTTACAATGCCTGCAGATATAGGTCAAGCAGCTAAAAAACAAGCTCAAGAATTTAAAGAAGCATTGGATATGTCAGGGGTTATAATTACAAGGATGG
>CAZQAV010000015.1:6733-10312 GCA_964591395.1 Candidatus Woesearchaeota archaeon
AACTGCTTGTGCTGAAATTAATGCAGGAGTTTATTATATAACAACAGGAGAAAAAATAAATGATGTTGAAGAATTTAATCCTGAAACCTTTCTATCAAGGTTGTTAGGTATGGGGGATTTGCAAGGTTTAATTGAAAAAATAAAATCAGCTACAGATGAAGATAAACAAAAAGAAATTCAAAAAAGAGCAGAAGAAGGAAAAATCACTTTAACAGATGTTGTTGAGCAAGTAAAATCAATGGGTTCAATGGGTGGTTTAGATAAGATAAAAGGAATGATTCCTGGAATAGGTAATGCAAAAATACCAGATAATCTCCTTGGTGCTCAAGAAGAAAAAATATCAAAATGGGAACATATAATTAAATCAATGACCCCTGAAGAAGTAAATAATCCAGATATATTAAAAAAACAAACATCAAGAGTTTCTAGGATAGCTAAAGGAGCTGGTGTAAACAATAGCGAAGTAAAAGCATTATTAAAACAATATGAAATGTTAAGCGAAATGGTTAAAAATAGTAATTCCATTGATATGGAAAAGGGAATGAATTCAAAACAACTTCAAAAAATGATGAAAAAATTTGGCAAGATGAAAAAAATGAAATTTTAAAATGAAAAACAAAATATTATTACTTTTATTTGTAGTTTCTTTTGTAGCTTCACTTTTATTATCTATTACTCCCCTTTCTGAAACATGCGTCATAGCAGAATCTACTTGTACAGTTATTGAAAAATCAATATATTCAGATACTTTTGGTATTAAAAATAGCCTTTATGGTGTTGCAATTTTTGCATTCATGATTTTTTTAACATATTCTCAAATTAGAAAAAATAGAAAATCAAAACAATATATAATTAATCTAGGTACAATAATCGGAGCAATAATTGCTCTTTATTTTTTATATTTACAACAATTTGTATTAAAAGCATATTGCCAATATTGTTTAATTGTGGATATAAGCATGGTTTTAGCATTAATTGTCTTAATTGTTTCTTCAAGGATTACTAAAAGAAAATTGAAAAAATGGGTTCAAGAGTAATACAACAAGGAGCTGAAGCTATTATACACAAAATAAAAAATAAGGTTGTAAAAGATAGGATAAAAAAATCATATAGAATTTCTGAACTTGATAATAAAATCAGAACACGAAGAACGCGATCTGAAACAAAACTTCTAATTAAAGCATCTGAAATAATCGACATCCCTAAAGTAATAAAATCAGATGATAAATCTAAAAAAATTGAAATGGATTTTATCGACGGTAAAAAACTTTCAGAACATTTAGACAAATTTCAATTAAAAAAACAACTAAATATTTGTAACCAAATAGGAAAAGATATTGCAAAACTTCATGATCAAGATATTATCCATGGAGACTTAACAACCTCAAACATGATTCTAAAAAAAGGCAAAATTTATTTCATAGATTTTGGATTAGGATATATAAGTCGTAAATTTGAAGACAAAGCTGTTGACATCCATCTCTTCAGACAAGCTTTAGAAGCAAAACATTTTAGACATTGGGAAAAATTATTCAAAGAATTTCTAAAAGGATATAAAAAATCAAAAGATTACAACCAAACATTACAAAGATTTAAGGCTGTTGAAAAAAGAGGAAGATATAAACATTAGATTTAAAAGTAAAATAAAATTCACATATTCATAGCCCTATCGTATAGTGGTCAAATATCTGACCCTTTGGAGGTCAAGACCCAGGTTCGAATCCTGGTGGGGCTATTCAAAAACACTTTCATAAAATATTGTTCTATTAATTTCTTGTTTAGAAGGTGTTATTCTTTTCAATCTTTCTTTTAATTTTTTAGGCCTATATTTTTCACCAATAAGAACAGCTGCAAGTTTTTTATATTCCTGACTTGATTTTGATTTAGGTTTATGATGCGTTGAAGATCTAAATTTGGAAAGAGCTTCAATAACTTTTTTATCATAAGGTATAACAGCCATAACAGGGATATCTGTTGATTCTTCTATATCTCCCACAGACAATTCAAACCTCTTACCATGAACTTTATTTAATATTAAACCATTTATTTTAATCCCTCTTTGTTCAGCTCTTTTAATAGATTTCAATGTTGTACTTAATGTTGGGTGGTCAGGGGTTGTGACTATCAAAATTTCATCTGAAGCTAATAAAGGTGCAAGAGATTCTTCATTAAAAGAAGGAGCAGAATCAATTAAAATATAATCATATTTTTTTCTTAGATAACTAATTTTATTTTTTAATTTAAAATAAGCAACATCTTTTTCAGAAAATACCCTCGCTGGCAAAATATCAAAATGATCTAATTGATAAATAGCATCTTTAATATGTGCTTTTCTATCAAGCAATTCATGTAGGGTAGATTTAGGTTCAACAATATTAAAATGCAATCCCAAATTTGGAGCTGAAAAATTCGCATCAATTAACAAAACTTTCTTCCCAAAATGAGACATAGCATGACCTAAAGCTGCAACAGCAGAAGTCTTACCAACACCTCCTTTTAGGCTAAAAACTCCAATAGTTTTACCCATATATAGTAATACATATTTATATTTAAAAATCTAGCTATAGCAAGGTTTAAAAAACAATTTTACAATTTATTAAAATGCCTAAAGAAAAAAAAGAATCAAAGAAAGAAGAAAAATCAGAAAAAGTTGCAAAACCTAAAAAACTAAGTGTAAAAAACTTTGAAAAAAAAGTTTTAGAATTAGCAAAAAAAGGACTTACTTCTGAAAAAATAGGGGAAGTTCTTCGAAAAGAAAACATACATTCTAAAGATTATGCTAAAAAAATCTCTAAAATCCTTAAAGATGCTAATAAATATATTGACCCTGATATGAAAAATATTGAAACAAAGTTAGAAAGAATCAAAAAACATTATGAATCAAATAAACAAGATAAAAGAGCAATGAGGGAAAAAGATAGAATATTCTCTCAGTTAAGAAAAATAAAAAAATATCGTGGTTTAATAGTCCCTAAGAAAAAAAAGAAATAATTCTTGAACATCCAAAACTTTAAAACCCTTAATCTTATCAATATTTTATGGCAAATCTAGAAGAAGGAGACATTGTATTTTGTACTGTAGATAAAATCTTAGGTACAACTGTCTTTGTAAATATAGATAATAATGGGGATGGAAGTTTATCTTTCAGCGAAGTAGCTGCAGGAAGAATAAGAAATATCAGAAATTATGTTGTTCCAAAAAAGAAAATCATATGTAAAATATTAAGAATAGCTCCAAATGGGCATATAGATTTATCATTAAGAAGAGTAACCCAAAAACAACAAAAAGAACTTAAAGAAAAATATAAACAAGAAAAATCTTACAAAAGCATCTTAAAAACAGTTTTAGGTGAAAAAGCTAACAAAATAATTAAGGAAATTTCTGAAAAACATGACATATATGAGTTCTTAGAAGAAGCTAAACAAGATGCAAAAGCATTAAAAAAATTTGTAGGTAAAGAAACAGATAAAATATTAGAGATATTAAAATCTCAAAAAAAGAAAAAAGTGGTTGTAAAAAAATATGTACAGATTATATCTAGAAAACCAAATGGTCTTGAGCTAATAAAAGACATATTCA
>CAZQAV010000016.1:0-10005 GCA_964591395.1 Candidatus Woesearchaeota archaeon
ATTGACTATATTCTCTCAATCTCTTTGATAATTCCATTTCAATAGCCCCCCCTCCTGGAACAACTAATCCTGATTTTAAAACACATACAACATCTCCTAATCCATCTTGTAATGCTCTTTCTATTTCATCCATAACATGTTCTGTTCCACCATGAATCATTATTGTCATAGCTTTTGGATTTCTACATCCTTTTATATGTGTAAAAAATTCTTCACCATGTTTTACTTGTTCAACAATAGCTGAATGACCTAGTTCAAAAGGTGTTATTTCATTTAAATTGCTCACAATTTTTCCACCTGTTGCTTTTGATATTTTTTCCATATCACTTTGAGGGATTCTTCTGCAAGCATATATTCCTTCTTTTGTCAATAAATATTGAACAAAGTCATCTATTCCTTTTTGGCAAAATACAACATTTGCTCCTGAAGTTTTTATTTTTTCAACCATTTCTCTTATTGATCTTTCTTCTTGATCAATAAAACTCTGTAATTGTTCTGGAGAAGATATTGATAGTTTAGCATCTATCTCTGGATTTTTTAATTCTAATGAAAAATCTAATAAAGCTATTTCCGTATTTTCAACTTTAGAAGGCATATCATGTGACAGTTTTTCTTTATCAATTATTATACCAGCTATTAACTCTGTATCTTTTATCCCATTACCTTTTGCCTTTTCAATTTTAATATTATTTAAATCAATACCTTCTTCTTTTATTTGTTTAACAGCTTGTACAATTATGTTTGCAAATTTTTCTTTTGAATCCTCAGCACCTTTACCAGTCATAGCTGTCATTGCTATTTGTTTTAATAACTCTTCATCTTTAGAAGTTATTTTTAAACATATTTCATTTAATATTTCTTGGCACTTTTCAGAAGCTATTCTATAACCTTTAGTAATTAAAGTAGGATGTATTTTCATATCTAATAATTTCTCTGCATTTTCTAATAATTTGCCTGCAATCATAACAGCTGTTGTTGTTCCGTCACCTATTTCAGATTCTTGTGTTTTAGCTATTTCAACCATCATTTTAGCTGCAGGATGTTCTATTTGCATTTCATTTAATATTGTTACACCATCGTTAGTTACAATAATGTCTCCTGTTGGAGATACAAGCATTTTATCCATACCTTTTGGGCCCAAAGTAGTCTTAACTATCTCTGAAACCATTTTAGCTGCTAATATGTTGTTTCTCTGGGCATCTTTACCCATTATTCTCTGAATATCTTCAGGCATAAGCATAACTGGTTTATCTGTCATTTTTAACTTATATTACCCTATTAATTTATTTAAGCATTATTGTGATAGAAGAATAGATTTGATTTGGGTAAAATTTATAAGCAAGATAAGATATATAAGATTATGAAAAAGGTGATTGTAGCAGATATTATGACTAGAAAACCTATTACAATTAAGACTTCTGTTAATTTATTGAATTGTGCTAGAACAATGGTAAGAAAAAGGGTTGGCAGTCTTCTTATTGTAGATGGTAAGAAATTAGTTGGGTTGATTTCAAGAAGAGATATATTATGGGCATTAGTAAAGAAGTCTAGAAAAGATTTGAAAGAAATTAAAGCTATTGATATTTCTCCTAAAAAAATAGCTACTATAAAGCCTTCAATTTCAGTTGCTGAAGTTGTTAAAAGAATGAAGAAATTAAAATTCCATACATTACCAGTTATACAGGAAGGAGAATTAGTTGGAATGATTACTATTAAAGATATATTAAGTTTTAATCCAGAGATATATCCTGAATTAGATGAGTTTGCAAGGATAAGGGAAGAGGCTGGAAAATTAAAAAGAATAAAAAAAGCAAAAAATAGAGCTTCAATACCTGAAGGGATATGTGAAGAATGTGGTAGTCAAGATATTTTGCATAGAGTAAATGGCATGTTAATATGTGAATCATGTAAGGACTCTGTTTAATAAGAAACTATTTAAATAAAAAAATGATATATAAATTATAATGGTAGAAAAAGAACAGATATTTGTAAGTCAAGTTAAATCTACAGGATTATTTAATTTTAAACAATATTATAAATTTTGTTATGAATGGTTAACAGATGAAACAGAATTAGATGTTGCAGAGAAAAAATATAAGGAAAAATTGGCAGGGGATACAAAAACAATAGAGGTTAAATGGGAAGGAGTCAAAAAAGTTACAGATTATTTTCAATATATTGTTAAAGCAACTTTCTTTTTAACAGACATTAAAAAAGTTGAGGTCCAAAAAGGCAATATTAAAACATTAATGGATAAGGGTGCTGTGAAATTAACTGTTAAGGGAATCTTAGCAAGAGATTATATGGGTAATTTTGAAGGTAGTGCTTTTAGAAGGTTTATGAGAAGTGTATATGATAGGTGGGTTATTCCCTCGAGAATAGAACAATTAGAAGATAAATTAGCTGGAAAATGTGATGAATTTTTAAATCAAGCTAAAGCTTATTTAGACTTAGAGGGGAAGAAGTAGATAGTCTAATAATATGGATTTAATACCGAAATCCTTAAATACAAATTCTTAATCAATTTAATATGAAAAAATACATATTTGTGCTTGCAATATTGATGATGTTTCCTTTAATATCTTCTATAAATGTTAGTGTTGAAAAATTAAGTGAAGAAGAGGTTTTAGTTGTTGATTTAGAGAAACCTGTTAAATTTGAATTAAAGATGGATAATTTTGGAAAAGGAGAGGATTTTGAGTTTTATAATTTACTTGGTTTTCAAATGTTTCCTTCAGGTAAAACATATCTCCCTAGCGGAAGTTCAAAAATAGTTGAGATGGGTTTATACCCTATAGGAAATTTTAAAATTAGGGGATATTATACTTTTAGTTATTATATTCGAAATCAAGCAGGGGAAGAAGAAAAAGAGGAATTAACATTTAAAGTAATTGAGTTAGGGGAAGCACTTGCAATTGGGTCTGGGGGGTTAGATCCTGAAACAAATCAATTAGAAGTTTATATAGAAAATCTAGTTAATTTTGATTTTGATGAATTAAATATCACATTTTCATCTCCTTTTTTTGAGTCTGATCAACAAACTGAATTAAAATCTAAAGAAAAAGTTAGTTTTAATGTAGATGTGAATAAAGATGATTTTAGAAAATTGATGGCTGGTTTTTATACTTTAACTGCAGATATAACTTCAGGTTCTCAAAAAGCAACTATTGAAGGGGTAGTTAAATTTGTTGAAAAAGATATTTTAACAACTTCTAAGAAAGATTATGGGTTCATTATAAGTACAAAGATAATTGAAAAAGTAAACGAAGGTAATACTATAAAAGAAACAGAAACTGTTTTGAAGAAAAATATTTTATCTAGATTATTTACAAGTTTTAGTCCTGAACCTGACTTTGCTGAGAGGGAAGGAAATGTTGTATATTATACATGGGTAAATGAAATAAAGCCAGGAGAAACATTGGAAATTATTGTTAAAACAAACTGGTTATTTCCTCTGGTGATAATTTTGTTTATAATTGCTATTGTTATATTGGCTAAGCAATTTTCAAGAACAAATTTAATATTAAGGAAAAGAGTTCATTTTGTTCGAGCAAAAGGTGGAGAATTTGGATTAAAAGTTTCTGTATTTGTAAATGCTAAAAAATATGTTGAGAAAGTTAATGTTATTGATAGATTGCCTCCTTTAGTAAAGATATTCCATAGGTTTGGTGGAGAGGAACCAACTAAAGTAGATGAAAATACAAGAAGAATCCAATGGAATTTTGAGAAATTAGAAGCAGGAGAAACAAGAATGTTATCATATATAATTTATTCTAAGGTAGGTGTTATAGGTAAGTTTGCATTGCCTTCAACAACAGCAGTATATGAGAAAGAAGGGAAGGTACATGAAGCTATTTCAAATAAGGCTTTTTTTGTTGCTGAGCAAAGGAAAGGGGAAAAGAAGGAAGAATAAATTCAACTTAAGCGAAAATATCTTTTAATCCACCAAGTAATACTGCTAACATAAGTATTATCACACTTATAAATAGATTAACATCTGCATTAGACATAAGAAAAAGAAGAGAAATTATAACAAGATATATCTGAAAAAGGGAAACTATTTTAATCTTCTTATTTGATTTTAAATAAATTACCCCTGCGATTATTAATGTAGCAATTCCAAGTAGTATAGAAAACAAAATAATTATGTCCATATTATAATCAAAAATTTATTATTTATATAATTAACTCTTCTTCAATAAACCTTAAAAACTCTATAATATTCTAAATTTTAACCCTCCATAGCTTAGTGGTTAAAGCGCCTGGCTGTAGTTTATAACTAGGGTGGATATTCCATTTTGGATGAAGATGAAGCCTGACAAGCAGTATTGCATAAGCAGTACCCGGGAGATCCCCAGTTCGAATCTGGGTGGAGGGATTTTTTATTCTCTATCACAATAATTCTTATAAATCTTAACTCTTCTTTTCAAATATGGGAAAACGTGGAGTTCCTGAGGTTATATTGCCTGAAGATGTAAGAAATAAAATACAGCAAATGTATTTTGAGGAAGATCAAAAACAAGTAGATATAATTGAAAGATTAAAGGTTTCTAAACATCATGTAATAAAAGTTATTGATGAAGTAAGAAAAAATTGTAATAATTGTTCTGAATTAAATTTAAAATATCTCAATAATAGGGGTTTTGATTCCTGGAGAGAATATCATAAATTTCTTGAATTAAAAGAGGATTATAGAGAGTGTTTTCTTAAAATAAATGGGCAATTAAAAGATCCAGGATATGATATAAAAGTTACTCAGGGTAAAGAAGGGATTATGGGTATTAAATTTCTAGAAGAGATTGAATATAATGGGTTTGTTTCAATGTATTTAGAAAATGTTTAAAGGATGCAAGAAACGCTGTTAGTCAAATAGGTTTTCCTGTAAAAGGAGAACTTAGAACATATTACACTCAGAATGCAAATTCTACCAAATTAAGAATAAGACCAACAGGTCTTGAAGCAAGAGCTTTTTTAACTGCATATGGGGCTGTGTTGAAGGAGTAATTGGGGGGATTTTATCTACTTTTTAACCTATACATTTACTAATAGAAATCTTTAAAAACTAAATAATTCTTAAAAGAGCAATCTAAAACAAGGTGAAACATGGAAGAAAATCTTTCAAAACCCAAAGAAGAAGACGAATTCGAGCAATCTGTCGATGAGCTAGATCTTGACGACTAATTCCCAATTTTATTCTTTTATTTATTTTTTTATTTCAAGTATAAAGAGGTTATTATCTTTATTTAACTCTTCACCACTATAAACTATTTCATATTTTAATTCATTAACATTTAATTGAGCTATCCATACATTTGTTAAAATAATTAATTTACCTTCTCCAAAATCCATTGGTTCTAAATCCATACTTTTAATTTCTTTATTATCTGCATATATTTTTAATATTGCTTCTTTAGACTCTATAAACCCTGGTTTCTTATAGATATATTTGTGTTTAAATATTTTCCATCCATACTTGCATTTATATCTTCAAACATAAGATCATCATAACTTTCAACAGAATATATTTTATTTATTAAAATAGGAATATCTTGACCTATTGTTTGTGAACATTTACTATAGTTATACATTATATTATTTTTATTTGAAGAATGGGCAAATCCTAAGGCATGTAAAAGTTCATGTATGGCCACATTTGGGTTTTCACATTGAGAATCTTTTATCAATAATATTTTTCCTTTTGATATAATATTGAAATTAGATGTTTGTGCTATTTCTATTGGGCCCCCTTCCCCTGCTATAAAAAAACCTTCTTTTATTTTATTATTACTATCACATGTAACTATTATTTCTCCTTCTTCTTCTACCTCTTCAAATTCTAATAAAGTTAGGTTTTCAATTATTTGAAAAGCTGTTTTCATATCACTTATTTTTTGTAATGTACAATCATCTATATCATAGGATATTTCAGGATATTGATATCTCAAATTCTTATAAAACTGCATACCTGTTTCATCGTAATTTTCTAATGTAAAATTGTAATTTTTTGGGCCAATGCTAAAATCTGTTATTTTTCCATAAGGTACAAACCAATATAATATTAACATAGCCACTAAAAGTAATGTTGCAAATCCCAATAAAAATTCTTTCCACCCCATTAGGATATATTAAAATTAGAATATAAAAATATACGTAATAAAAAATAATAAAAAAGAAAGAATGAAGAACTAAGCTTGTTCTTCTGGTTTTGCTTCTTGTGGTTTTTCTGCAGGAGCTTCAGCAGGTTGTTCTGCTGGTTGAGCCGGTGCTTCTGTAGCAGGTTGTTCAACAGGTGCTTGAGCAGGTTGAGCTTGGTCTTCCATATCTTGCTTAGCTTGTTGCGCTTTATCTGTTTCAGCACTTATACCACCTTCAGCGTTTTTCGAAATTTCATCTCCTAAGACATCTTCTCCCTCTTGACCTTGTGGTTTTTCAGGTAAGCTAGGCACTTCTTCAACAGGCGCTGGAGCTTGTTGGGGTGCTGCTTCTGGTTGAGCTTCAGCTTGTGCAAGTTGAGCAGCAGGTGCTTCTTCAGCAGGTTGTTCAACAGGAGCTTCAGCCGGTGCTTCCACAGGAGCTTCAGCAGATCGTTCTGCAGGTTGTTCAGCTGGTTGCTCTTTAGGAGCTTGTTGATTTTCTTCTTCAGCCATAATATATAACCTCTAATTTAATTAAAGTATATTAAAAAGCACAAAATCTCTTTTAAAGGTTTTGGATTACTTGAGAGTTAAAATAATAGAAATATGCCTAAAAAATACACTACAATAATGTTTTTAAGCTCGATATATGCTGTATTATAATGAAGTACTGGAAAAAGGTAATAACATTGGGATCTCTATTTGGAAGCTTAATAACTCCTTTGAAAGCAGTTGATTTAGAGTTTTTAGTTAAAGATTCTCAGACTCAAGTACCTTTATCGGGAAGTAATGTGGCTTTGCAAGGAATTAGTGATCAAGATTATTTTGAGATACAAGAAACAGATGATCAAGGAAGAACTGTTTTCTCAGTAAATGATTATCAACTTTTTTTATATTCATGTTATAATCCAAATTACCATACAGATGAAGGAAATGCATACTCTAGTTCAAATGAAACAATTAATGTGGATTTAAATCCTTATGAAGAAGGGCAATGGCATGATTTTTTTTATCAAGATGGAAATTTAAAAGTCATTTCTCAAAGTTTTGATCCAGATGTTTATTATAGTGGTGGAGAATCTTTTAATTATGAAATTGAATGGTCTTCTATTTCAGACCAAGTAATTAGTTTTACAGATGAAGATATGCAAAGTAATGCTTATGATTCTTTTGGAAATATTATTCCGGGTTGGTTAGAACCTGTTGATTTAGATTATAATATAAATTTAAATCCTGGACAAGGGTGGTTAAAAGCTGAAGTAAATGGTACAAATATAACTCTTTCTGCAGGTGCTGTAACAGGCATAGTTAATGGTGACTCAATACCTCCTGGTCCTGATGGAGAATCTTTTGAATTAGAATTACAAAGTAATAATTATATTGTTCCCCAAGGACTTCCTAGTGGAGAATATTATGGTGAATCTACCTTGAATTATTCTGTTAATGGAACTCTCCATAATATTTCTGCATCAACTCAACCTTTTTATGTAAATACCCCAAATGTTTCAATTTCACATACAAATTCAACTTTAGAAAGAAAATTAATAATTCATCCTAATCCTACAAACAATGTTTTTCAAGTTAAATATTATAAAGATAGTGAATTAAGAATAGTTAATCAACTTGGTCAAGAGGTGTATAAGGGATATGGAAAAGATTTTAAAATAAATTTAAATGCCTCTGGAATATATTTTGGAAAGATAGACGGAAATAGTTTTAAGCAAACAGTTATAAAATGATTAAGAAACTAATTTTGTCTTCTTTTTTATATTTTCTTCCGTTACAAGCTCAACAAGTCTCGCTTATAGATAATAAAGGATTTGAAACTAAAGGAGATAGTTTAGAATTAAAAGTAAGGGATTATCATAATTTTGGGGGTAGTAAGGGATATCTTGAAGCTAAAGCAAAAAACCTTTCAGTTTATCTTAATAAATTGGGTGTTCTTAATCATAGTTTTGGAGCTGAACAGAAAAATGTGTTTTTTAATTTTAAAAGAGAGCATACAAGAACTGGGAATTCTCAATCAGGTGTAAGTTCAACTATTATAGATAAAAAACAAGTTTATGATATGGGATTTAATTATCCTTTATTTGAAAAAATAGGATTAGAATTAGGTTTTGAAAGGGCAAGTTCAAAACAAGAAATAGATGCAACAATTTTGTTCTTAATGGGAGATACAGCAATATCTAGTTTAGATTCTTGGTTAAATCAAAATAGTTCAATGTTGGAAATTAAAAGTAAATATTTTTCTATAAAAGGAATTTATAATAATATAAATAATAAAACAATCCAAAGAAAATCAGATGGAACAATAGATATTTCAACTATTAATGAATCTTCAGCAGATACTATTTTTTCAATAACACCCATTAAAAATATTAATTATACATATGATGGAAAACATCACGGATATTTTACAAGCCATACAGATCCTGTAAATGTTTTTATTGATTTTGATATGGTTTATCCAAAAGAAAGTAAATTTATTTTTGAGACAGGAAATTATAAAGATCATGAAATAAAAAGATTTGAATATGAAATAGAAAATCAAAATAGATTTGTGGATGGGCTTTATGATATTGATTATGAAAAAGATTTGAGATTTTTTGGAGATGTGTATATGAATGAAGGTCCTGAAATAAGTTTTAAAAAATTGAAGAATTTTTCAGTATCTCCTAGTTTTAGGTGGAAAATTCAAGAAGGAAAAAAACCAGAGTATGTTTTTAATTCTAAACTAAACTTTAAAAACTTTAATATCTATTTAAGTAAGAGTAATAAAGACCAAAATATTGGATTAAAATTCAAAAATTTTATTATTGGCAAAAATAAAAATAAATATCATATGGGATACCTATTAAATGATAAATAAAAATAAAACATTAATCTTCTTCGGAATGATATTTATCTTAATAAGTATTATGTCTGTGAGTGCTGAATTTGTTTATCAAATTCAATATGATGGAAATAATATAGATTATGGGGTTATAACTAAAAGTTTTGATTTAATTATAGTTAATGCTGATCAAGATAGTTTAAGTGAATCTAGTGGGGATACTTTAACATTATTAAGTAGGAGTAATGGTGTAGATACTTATAATTGGACAATTGGAGATGCAAGTGGTTCAAGAACATTTACCTTGGGAAATGAAACACAATCTATTCCTGTAAAAAGTAAGGTTGAAGAATTATTAGATAAGGTTGATCCTATAACTGTTTATGCTTATCAAGAATATTCTATAATAGATGTAGACAATTTAGATATTAGTGGGGCGACAAGTGAATATTTTACATTTAATAGAAATGAATTCACAGGAACATTTTCAATACAAAATATATTAAATGGTATTGGTTATAATGTAACTTTTGAAGAAAATGGGGCATATCCTACATATTATTCATTATCTTTAAGTGGGGTGGCTTCAACAATTGTAAATAATGTAATTGATTATAATTCTGCAAGTCTAACATATAGTAATGTAGATAATATCCTGAATAATTATACTTTAGTTAATGAATTAATAGATATATATGGTTTAACAGGAGATTATAGTTTTGATATAAATGCATATAAAAGTGGAGATGATTATCTTTTCACTCTTCAGAAAGGATATGGAAATTATAATGATACAACCTTAGATAATATAAGAAATCTTATATCAGATGGTGTAAGTTTAGTAAATCCAACCAAATTAAATAGTTATGTTACACCTTATTTTGATTTTTCAGATTATTTAGATAATATTACATGGACAACACAAATAGATCTTTCTTCATTTTCATTAACAGATGGAACATATTCTATACCGGTAACATTAACAGATCAGCAAGGTAATGATGTTATAGAAAATATTAATCTTGTTTTAGATATAGA
>CAZQAV010000017.1:0-2104 GCA_964591395.1 Candidatus Woesearchaeota archaeon
ATAGTCAATCATTAACAGGAAGAGAGCAATTAGCTATTGAAGAATTTGCATCTGCTTTAGAATTTATTCCTACAACCCTCGCTGAAAACGCAGGTTTAGATCCAATAGATATTTTAACAGAATTAAAAGCAAGACATGATGCAAGTGAAAAGAACGCAGGACTGAATCTTTTCACAAATAAGATTGAAAATGTGCTTGATGCAAGAATAATAGAACCTTTACAAATCAAGAGCCAAGCAATTAATTCTGCAGGTGAAGTTGCAATGATGATTTTAAGAATAGATGATGTTATTGAAGCAAGAGAAGATAAATCATTAAAAACATTAAAAAGAAATCCTTCAGAGGATATTGATTATTAAAAACCAAACAATCCTTTAAAGAAATCAATAATAGCTTTCCACAATTTTCCAAACCATGATTGTTCATCATCACTTACAGTTAGATCATCTTCACCTAAAGTAATTGTTTTTGGTTCAAATTGTTTAAAATATAAATCATCTTCATATGTTGTCTCATAAAAATATAATCTTTTGTATCCTTCGTTGTCATCATCATCGTCATCATCGTCATCTGAACTTGTATCAATATAAAATGTAACAGTTGCACTTCCAACATTTCCAGCTTCATCTCTTCCATATAATGTCCACACATTTGTTCCTTCTTGTGCTTCTAAATTAACAGAACCTTCACAATCTGAAAATTCAATTACACTTTGATCTTTAACTAACCAACAAGATTCTAAATTTTCATCTATTACAGTATATGTAAATTCAACTATTTCATCATCATATTCTTCTCCATTTTCAGGAGAAATAATTGTAACTACTGGGGCTGTTGTATCTGCAATAGAAGTATCTACATTAAATATTACTTCAGCCATTGCAGTATTACCTGCTAAATCTGCCACATATACTATCCAATGATTTGAACCTTCAATAGCCTGTAAACCATTTATATTTCCTGAGCAATCTGCTAAATCTGTTATTGTCTCTCCACCATCTAAACTATATTTACATGAATCTAAATTTAAATCAGATGCACTATATTGTAATGAAATCATTTCTAAATTATATGTTTCACCACCCAAAGGGTATGAAATTGAAAGTTCAGGATCAACAGTATCAACATTAAATGTAACACTATCACTTCCAATATTTCCCGCATCATCATCTACATATATTGTTAATGTGTTTGAACCTTCTGAAACTTGTAAATTATTTATCGCACCATCACAATCCCCTAACGGATAATTTGTAACCCCCCCATCTAAACTATACCAACAGAATTGTAAGTTATTTTCTGGATCTGCAGCACTATAAACAACATCAAAAGCATTTGAATTATAATATTCATTAGCAACAGGATTAGATATTGAAACAAGAGGAGCATTTACATCTTCCTCTTCTACTATTAATGTTAATTCATATACATCTACATCATTATCATTATCTTCTGCACTTATTTGAATATAATATGTTCCAGGTATATTATACATTGAAGAAAGAACAGTATATGTTTCTTCATGAGAATAACCATTTACAACTAAACCATTTTCAAACCTATTTAAAAGAATCATCCCTGAATTATATAATGTGATATCAACTGTCATTGAAGGATTTGCTGTTCCAATAATTGCTCCAAATTCAGCATCTTCACCAGCCATAATAGTGTATGTATCTGAAGTATCATCTACTGTCCAATATCCATATGAGTTTACAGCACTTGCAAAACTAAGAAAAAAGACTGCTAATATAAATATTGATATTAATTTTTTCATTTTATTTTCCTCCAGGCACCTTTCTTCCTTTTCCAAATTTAAAGTTTGCTCCTAATCCTCTTTTATATTTACCATTTTCTAATAAAACAGAATTATATCCTCCGAGTTGAAGAACATTTCCATGCCCTGCAAGATTATTAACTATTCCAGCTTGTACTCCTTGAACTTCTGGATATGATTTAGCACCATCATGTGTTCTAATAGCTGCAACTTCTAATCCATTTATCTTACCTGCAGTTTTTTCTGTTAAAGCATTATAACGTTTAATAAGAGAAAAGGGGGGGGGGGGGGGGGGGGGGGGGGGGGGGGGGGGGGGGGGGGGGGGGG
>CAZQAV010000017.1:2114-9522 GCA_964591395.1 Candidatus Woesearchaeota archaeon
TCTAAACAAGAAAAAAAGCGAAATTAATGAAAAAGAAAAACCATTCATTGAAGAACCTTCTTTATAATCTGTAACTAAACCAACATTTATCCCATAACAATCATCTATTTTCTTATTGTAAATTGGAGGAAAACCTTCTTCATTACCTGAATATGTTCCTGCTATGGTTATTGCTAAAGCTAATGCAGTTGTTTTTGGATACTTTTTTACAATAGGCCAAACATTTCCAGGAATATTTTTTATTGAATTTATTGTTTGTTTAAAAGTCATTTTATTTCTTAGATTTCAATTTATCTCTAGGTTTATTTAAAGGAACACTAACTCTCAAACCACCATATCTACCTTTTTTATTATTATAACCCATTTCAATACCCATCTTAATATCCCCCATAGGTAAATTACATCCTACAAGAACATCTCCAGAATTATATTTTATAGATTTTGATTCTCTGTTAGGATCCACAAGAACACCATTTCTATATATTCCCTCAAAAACTTTTTGGGTGCCCCTAATATCATTAAGACCTGTACCTACATAGAAATTCTCCCCCATATGGTATATTGCATCAATTCCAAATGAATTCAAATCCTCATTTTTCTTGCTTATTTTTACAGAAGAATTCTCAAAATCTACAAGTGTTTCATCTGCAAATTTACCATAACTTGCTCTAGCTTCAAAATTACCTAATCTTAATCCAGCATATTTTTCAGAAAAATCCTCTCCAACATTGAATCCTGCAACAACATCATTTATAGCACCTTCATAATCTGATTTAATTTTATCTTCCTTTTGTTTTAATCTTAATTTATTTTGTGCTTTTTTTTCTAACTTATTAGATTTATACGCATTCCATCTTTCTGAAAAACTAACTTTTTCTTCTTGAATTGTATATGGGTCTTGTTTTGTCAAAGCTTTAAGATCTTTTTTAGCTTGAAGTAAATTCCTTCTTTCTTCATTAATAGAATTAACTAAATTTGGTTCAATTAATCCATCTGACTTTTTAGCTAATTTTTCAATTCTACTTGGATTAACATATCTTTCATCTAATACATCATCATATAATTCAATTATTTCTTTAACTTCTGGATTAAAATATTCCTTTACCCATGAAGCAAATAATGCTGGATTGTCTTTAAATTCTAATTGAGCTTCAGTATATGTAGTTTGTAAATATTTAACAATTGCTTGAGAATCATCATCTCCACTAAATCTAAATGTTTTTCTTAAATCATCAAATCCTTTTGCTTTTGGTTCATTTTGACTTATATAATTAATAGTACTATCAAATTCAGTAAGTCTTGTTTGAAGGTCATTCATTCTATCTTCAAATTGAATATATGTTCCTTCTATTCCTTCTTGTAATTCTGAAGGCAATGTTCCTAAATTTTGTGTTTCTTTTTTAAACTTAGTATAATCTTTCTCAGTTTTTTCTAGATTTTTTTGAGATAATTCTTTTGCCCCTTCTAAATATGCTTTTATTGTGCTTATTTTATTTTCTGTTGCTGTGCCTCTTGGAAATTTATCCCATTCCTCTAAAGTATCTTCCAAATCATTTCTTATATATCTCAAATTTCCCATAATTATTGGATGATCATCATCTGATGTTTTTTTATCCCCCATACTTACCTTTAAATCATTTTGAGCACCATTTAAATCAATATATGCTCTTGCATCTGATAAAGTGTAAATATTTCTTGCATTATTAACAGAATTTTCTATTGCTTCTCCAACACTTGGAACATAAACAGGTTCTACTTCAACTTCAGAAATATCTGTTGAATCTAAAACCATATCTTCAGGATTAATTGAAGGAAAATTTTCTAAAACAGTATTAATATTAGTATCATTAAAATCAGGAGAAGGGTTATATTGTAATGAATCTAATTCTTGAGCACCTAAAAAAGTACTAATACCTAAAATTGTTCCTAAGGTTTTTCTTATTTTTTTATCCATTTTCCTTATTAATAGTAATATATTCGAGCAATAAACCATTTATAAAGATTTCTATGGTGTTGTCATTATGTAATTACATTATTCTAAACGATATTTATCTTTTATTGTTAGAAAATAATTCTTAACATGTTTTAAAAGATAAGTCCCAGCTAAAGGTTCTTTAAGCAATTCTGAAACTTGAGCACCCATAGAAAACACTTCTTCTAACTCATCTATAGTAATATTTTCATTCCTAGAAATTTCTTGAAATCTTTCATGCATTTTTAATGCTCGTCTTTCTACCCTTTTTTCTAATTTACTCATCTTGAATTAATTAATTTCTTATTTATAAGAATTATTAAGGTCTATAACATATGTCAAAAATGCGCGGTCCGGGAATCGAACCCGGCTCTCTTCGTTGGCAACGAAAAATTCTACCAATAAACTAACCACGCACATGCTTTCTAATATCATAATACTTTTAAAGCTTATTTATTTTTTTATATTACAATGTCAAAGCTAAGAAAATCAGCAAGATTTAGTTCGGAAGAATTCCAATTACATCAATTAAGAGAAAAAGAAAGAACAGGAAGAGACAGCTTGGGGCATTTAAATTTAGAGGACCCAGATGCAATATATCACGAAGCTGTTGAAGGTTATAGAAAAATGGATCCTGCTGGTCAAATATCTTTCAGATTATCTTTAAAATATTCTGGATTCTCAGAAGAAGAAATTGCTAGGGCAAGTCAGGGCTCAATGTCTCAAGATGAATTTAGAGCTTTAACAGAAAAATATCATCCAAATCTAACACCTGAAGATATCCAACCTGCAGCTGCATTAGAACATCCATTAAAATATGATTCTGAAAAAGAATAAAAAAGAATAAATAAAAAAATTTATTCTAAACCTATACAAAACACTTCTGTTTGATCTATAACACAATATTTTTCTTGATTAGACCAAACACTAAATTGATGATATAAACCTTCTTCTGTTTTTACAATAACTTCTTCTGTATTATATCCTAACTTTTCCCCAATTTGATTATAATAATCTGACCAAGAACTACATACTCCCCCTTGATCTTTTAATGTTTGAAAATCAAGCTCTCTCCCAATATTATCTAGATTATATTGATAAAATTCTTTTGTTGCATCTACAGCACATGTACTTGCCCCAAGAATATCTATATCTACACAAAATTCTGCAATACCTTCAACATCTTCAAAATCATTTGTTTCAAACTCAGCCATAACAATTGGAGCACTTAAAACAAAAAGTAAAAGTGTTAAAACTATCATCACAAAATCTATTGCATGTAACATAAATTTATTTGCCATTTTCTTATTATTCCTTAAAAAAGCATAATATTGACATTTTTTAAATCTTTCTAAATGTAGTAACTCAAAAGTAATCACAAAAGATATTAAGAATATGGTCCCGGCAGGAATCGGACCTGCGCTTCCTCGGTGTAAACGAGGTGTTCTACCATTAGACTACGGGACCTTAAAACAATTTACCTATTAATTATTAAAAACCTTTCTATTTGCTTGTATTTAGTAAACTTTAAAAGCCCTTAATCCATTTTTTCACTATGAATAAGAATAACAATTCAGATAATGTAAACATACCTGGCATGGATTTAGAAAATAAATATTCTAAAAAAAACAATTTAATGACTCCTGATCCTTCAAAAGTTAAAAAAGATGTTGACAAAACAAAAAAAGAATTAGACAAATTAAAAAATTTTATTCTAAAAAAGTATGGTTTTGTTAAATCTATAAGCATCTTACCTCCCCAATCAATAAAAGAATTTATAGAAGAGGAAGAAGTACCAAAAGAAACAGAAAAATTCATGCATTTATATATTATTGTTCCTGAAGAAAAATTCAAAGAAATACCTAAAATAAAAAAGGAAATAGTAAAAGAAACAGAAAAATTAAAACAAAAAGTGTGGGTCCAGATTAAAACACCTATAGATGTATGGGAAATGTGTTTAGATAGTAAATTTGAATTATTTGGACCTGTTGCAATGTCTTTCCCTCTTTATGACAAAGGTTTTTTAGGTTCAATAAGGGTGGCTGAAATACATAAATCATTAGTTGTTCAAAAATTTGAAAAATATGTTGTTAGTTATGTTGTTGGTGGAAGTTTAGTAAGAGGAGATGCAACAAAAACCTCTGATATAGATGTATTTGTTATTATTAATGATACAGATGTTAAAAGAATGCCAAGATTAGAGTTAAAAGAAAGATTAAGAAGCATTATTTATCAATATATTGGTGAAGCTTCTGCTTTAGCAGGTGTTCAAAACAAATTAGAACCTCAGATATATTTATTAACAGATTTCTGGGAAAGTGTAAAAGATGCTCATCCTGTTATGTTCACATTCATAAGAGATGGTGTTCCTATTTATGATAGGGGAACATTTATGCCCTGGAAAGCTCTTTTGAAAATGGGTAAATTAAAACCTTCTCCTGAAGCTATTGATATGTTTATGTCTATGGGTAATAGCACTGTTGAAAGATCAAAGAAAACATTATTATCTGGTATATTTGTGGATATTTTCTGGGGAGTTACAACCCCTGCTCAAGCATTATTAATGTTAGCTGGTTGTCCCCCACCAAATGCTAAAAAAGAGCTTGTTAGAGATTTTAAAAGAGAATTCTTAAACACAAAAATGATTGAGAAAAAATACATTGATTTTATTGAAAAAGTTGTAAAGACATGGAGAGATTATGAACATGGAAAATTAAAAGAAATTTCAGGAAAACAAATAGATGAATTTTTAGCTAATACAGAAGATTATCTAAAAAGATTAAAAACATTAAGAAAACAAATTGAAAAGAAAACACAAGAAAAAACAATTGAACAAATTCACAAAGATGTATTTGAATTATTAAAAGCAATAATAGGTAATAAAGCTCAAACAATATTGATAAAAGATTTTGAAAAAGATTTTGTTAAAAAAGGTAAATTTACAAATCAACATCTAAGAATATTACAAAATATTGTAAGTGCTAGAACTGAATTTAAAAAAGGTAAATCAAATATGCATAAAATAGATAGGGCAAGAAAAGATTCTGTCACATTAATAAACGAATTAATTGAATTTTCTCAAAGAAAAGATCTTGCTCATTTAGAAAAAGGGAAATTTAAGCTTAAATTTAAAGAAAAAGGAAAACCAGCGACGGCAGAATTATTGGTCTGTGATAAAACAGCTTTCTTATTTAAACAAAATGAAATTCAGAAAATTACAACTAAAATTTCAAAATCAGATATGGAAGAAGTTTCAAAAGCAGTTGAATCAAGAAAACAAAACCAGGCATGTGAAATAAGTCCAAAAATATTTGAGCTTCTAAAAAAACAAATTGGGGAATTCCAAATCCAATTTTAATTATGAAATATTTATTTATCCTAGGAAGAAACACCGAATTATCTAGTGCAGAAGTTTTAGCTTTTCTAAAAAGAAATAATATCTCAATCTTAAAAAGTGAAATTCATAAAAATTCTATTCTTATAGATACCTCCACACCCATTCCAGAAAATTCAATTGATTATCTTGGAGGAATTTTATCAATAGGATTAGTACTTACAAATAATATTTCAGATTTAGATAAAAAAGAACTTTATGCTGGTTCAAAAAATAAATTTGATTATGTTGTTTGGGATTTTTCAGAACATACTGAAAAACTAAGTAATTATTTAAAAAAAAGATTTAGAAAAGAAAAACTTAAAACAACTGAAAAAAAATTTGGTAGTTTTATAAAATTGCAAAATGGAAAAACTGTTCCAAATATATCTTCAAAAACAGTTAGTCAACAATTTTTTGCTTTCAACCAATTTTTTGGAAAAATAATTCAGACTTGCCCATATAAAGAAATTGAAGAAAGAGATATTCAAAAACCTGTTCGTAGAGGAAAACTTGCAATTTCACCTAAACTTTCTAAAATTATGATTAATCTATCTTTAATTAAAAAAAATGGCACTTTATTAGATCCCTTTTGTGGAATAGGAGCTATTTTACAAGAAGCTCTTTTACAAAATTTAAAAGTTGTTGGAATTGATATAGATAAAGAAGCTATAAAAGGAGCAAATAAAAATCTTCAATGGGGAAAATTCCCTTCAGAAAATTATAAGGTAATGAGAAAAGATTCTAAAAAAACAGAAATTCCAAGAGTAAATGTTTTGGTTGCAGAACCAGACTTAGGAGAAATTTTGAAAAGTTCAGAAAATAAAAAAAAGAAAATAATCGTTAGAAGTTCATATTCCAATGAAAGAGCTAAAGAAAGAATGAAAAAATTTGAAATATTAATGATAAAAGTTTTAAATAATATGAAAAAAAATATTTCTGGAAGAATCGTATTTACAGCCCCTTTTATAAAATGTTTTGATAATAAACAAAATAGGGTGGGTTGCGATATTCAAATTATCCTAACAAAAACAAAGTTAAATCTTATAAAAGGATTTCCTATTAATGATTTCAGAAAAGACCAGGTTACAGGACGTCAAATCTTTGTCTTAGAGCGATGATAACCTTTAAAAAGCATTTTTCTAATTAGTTATATTAAACAATACTAAAATGAAAGGAAAAGTTATACAATTTAGACGTGGGAGAAAAACAATCCATGAAAGACATTTTTTAATAGAGGTAGAAGGAACTAAAACACGAAAAGATGCTGAAAAATTTGTGGGCAAAGAAGTTGAATGGAAATCTCCTGCAGGAAAAATAATCAAGGGAAAGGTCTCATCTCCACATGGAAATAAAGGAGTTATAAGAGCTATTTTTGAAAAAGGTTTGCCAGGTCAAGCTGTTACAACAGAGGTAGATATAAAATGATTAAAGAGGTAAAATCTCTTGAAAGGAGGAATAAATAAAAAATGGATCATTTAGATACAGGAATAACTGGCTCAAAATATAAATTAACAGAATTAGCTTGTGAAAAAGCAAAAACATGTACTTCTCCAAATTTAGGATGTCCTATGTGTTATATGCCCGGAGATAAACATTGTGGAGATTATTATTCTCAAACAAGCGAAATAGAAAAAACAGCACAAGGAGAACCAGATTAAAAATGAAACAAATAAATAAAAGGGAAGTTGACGGTCAAGAAACCGTAGGTGTCTTACCATGGCTGGATTAAGAAAAGCATCTGCTTATTCAAAAAAGAAAGTAACACCATATACAAGGGTTAGTAAAAGAAGGCAAAAATCATTCATAAAGACAGTACCTCATCAAAAAATAGTTAAGTTTACAATGGGAAATCATCAATCATATGATAAAAATAAATTACTCCATCAATTAACAGTTATTTCAGATGAAAAAGTACAGATAAGACATAATGCTCTTGAAGCATGCAGACAATTTATTAATAAAAAATTAGAAAAGAAATTTGCAGACCAAAATTTATTTAAAGTTATACCTTTCCCACACCATATTCAATGAGAAAACAAAATGAGTACAGGTGCAGGAGC
>CAZQAV010000018.1:0-9459 GCA_964591395.1 Candidatus Woesearchaeota archaeon
TCTTTTTTAATAATACCTTCAATTTCAACACTTGCTTCTACTTGTAATGCATCTATATCATCCCATTGACTTTCAAATTTCTCATGAGGTAATACACATTGAACAATATCACTATAATCACGAAGAACAATAAATTTCATTTTGTTGCTTCCTCTTTCACGATGAATCCATCCACGAACAGCAACTTTTCCTTTTCCTTTTTTTATTGCTTCTGATATTGATGTAAATTTCATTCTTACGGTGTCAACCTCTTTCTATCTCTTGGAAAAATAGTACATTCTCTAATATTATCTAATCCACATATTGCATAAGTCAACCTCTCTAAACCAATACTCCATCCAGAATGCATTGGTGCACCATATCTAAATGCATCAATATACCAATCAAAGTCTTTTGGTTTCAAACCCTTGTCTTTTAATTGTTGAATTAAAACTTCGGGAACATGAACTCTTTGTCCTCCTGAACTAATCTCAACACCCCCATATACAGCATCAAAACCACCTGAAACACCTTTTTTCTTATCTTTAGGCCATATGTAAAATGGTTTAATATCAATAGGCCATTCATATGTAAATATAATTGTATCTTTGTAAATCTCACAAAGTTTTCTTTCAGCTTCAGGTTCAAAATCATCGCCAATCTTTAATTTAAATCCATGTTTATTTAACACTTCAATAGCTTCTGCATATGGCATATATTTTGCTTTAGGAACTTTTATTTTCAGACCAAGTAATTCAATTTCTTCTTTACAATCTTTTAAAACCTTTTTAACAATATGTTGAACACTATATTCGATATATTTCATAATCTCAATATCATCTTCAAAAGCAACTTCAATATCCATTTGCCTTATTTCATTTATATGTTTAGAAGTGTCATGCTTTTCAGCTCTCCATATTGTGTTTGTTGAAAATACTTTCTCAAGAGAAATTGCCATAAGTTGCTTATATAATTGGGGTGATTGAGCTAAGTAAGCTTTCTTATCAAAATATTTTACTTCAAATAAATCTGTTCCACCTTCTGTAGAGGTTGCAATAATAGCAGGGGGTTGAAATTCCATAAAACCCTTATCATAAAAATATTCTCTAAAACCATTTATTATTGTTGACTGGATTTTAAATATAGCTTTTACTTTTGGTTTTCTGACATCTAATGACCTATTATCAAGACGCACAGGTAATTCTGCTTTCACTGTTTTTTCATTAACTTGTATTGGTAATTTTTCAGCTTTATTTAAAATCTTTATATCATTAACTTCAATTTCAATATCTTTTCTAGCAAATTCAGCTTTAACATTTGCTTTTTTAACTTTACCAGTAAGTTCAACAACTGTTTCTAAAGTCAAAGCTGCAATTTGTTTAACAATCTCAGAATCTTTTGATATGCATTGAACCATACCTGTAGAATCTCTCAGCACCAAAAAACCAAGTTTAGCAAGACTTCTATAATCATAAACCCATCCTTTTAACAGAACTTTTTCACCTACTTTTAATTTTTCAATATATGAACGTTTCATATTATTCTTTAATTTATATACTTATTAATAATTTCCATCGCTTGTTGACCAGGTACTTTACCTCTAAATTCTTTCATAACAAGACCCATATAAGCTTTATCAGATAAACCAGGTTTTTCCTTAATAATATTCATAATCTTTTCTTCAATTGAGTGTGAATCCTGTTTTTCAAATTTAATAGCTTGTTTTGGTTTTTCACCATCAACAATTTTATCCAAAACATGCTTAACTTGTTTTTCAGTTATTTTCTTTCTTTTCAAAGCATCTAATACATATATTAAATCTTTTTCATCTAATATCTTTTCAATTTGTTCAACAGAAATATTTTTTCTCTTAGCAATATCTTTAGGCCACACCAATATAAGATTTGCAATAAGCCCAGAATTTTTATAATGTTTCCATAAATCTTTATATTCTTCAACTTTATCTTGTTTAAACAATAACTTTATCATATCTTGACTTAAACCTTCTTTCTTCAATTCATCTTCAATATCTCCTCTAAACTTGGGCAATGATTTTTTAGTTTCATTAATAAAATCTCTTGAAATCTTCAATAAAGGTAGATCTGTTTCAGGATACATCCTTGCGGAACCAGGTAAAGGACGCATAAACTTTGTTGAACCATCTTTTTGAGCATTTCTAACTTCCATTTCAGTAGGTTTCTTGGCGTCTGATAATTTTTTCTGTCTTAAAACTTCCCCTTCAATAGCTTTAATAAAAATATTCATATCCTGCATACCTTTTATTTCAACCCTTTTCTCACCACGAATAGAAATATTAACATCTTGCCTTATTGTGCCTATCCCTCTTTTAACCTTACAACTTCTCAATACATTTCCAATTTGAAGGGCAATTTGTTTTGCTTGCTCTGCATTCTTAATATCCGGAGCTGTCACGATTTCAACTAAAGGAATACCTAATCTATCTAACTTGTAAATTTCTTTTTTCTCAGATCTATCAACAATTCTTGCAGCATCTTCTTCAAGAAGAACACTTTCAATACCTACTTTACCATATTCTGTTTCAAGCCAACCATCTTTTGCAATTAAAACAGTTCTCTGAAAACCAGATGTATTTGAACCATCAATAACAGTTTTCCTCATGATTTGTGTTATGGGCATGATTTTACAATTCAATAAAAGAGATATATGCAATGCAATTTCAAGAGCTTCTTTATTTATTTCATGAGGGGGTTCTTCATCTAATTCAACTAAACATGTTGTATTATAACCTTGATATTCAAAATCTTTATCAAGAGATGCTTGATGTTTAGCAGCCACATCAACTTCTCCACTTTCACCAGCCACAGCATGAAGTTTCCTTTTAATCACAAAATCAGGTTCATCTTTACGTAAAAGAGAAGGGCAATTACAAAATAATTTAGAACTATCTAATTGCTGATGAATTTCTAAACCTGATTTAAACTTTAACTTTTCATAATCTATTTCATCTTTACCCATAGATAAGAAAGAGAAAAGGGATTTATTAAATTGTTGTCTCTCTTTTAATTCTAATCCTTTCAGAACCAATCCTATTTTTTATAGCCATATAATCTTTATCAGGAACATTTTCTAAATGCAATACCATTTTTCTCTTAACATCTATATATCCTAAAAGTTTTTTGACTAAAAAACTAGGAGATTCTACACGCCCAAAATCAGTTCTAAAATGATCGCTTTTAGTTCGAGAATCATAAAAAACATACAAATTTAAAAGTTTGTTATAAACTAAGTGTGCTTCCTTCATTCTAAATTAAAACAGGTTAAAAAACTATTTAACCTTTGTTCTCCTATAAAAGATAGTTTAGAATCTCTATTTTTGAGATCATATTTATACCCTGCTATTTGGGGTATTTCACTATCATTTACAATAGCATATCTTGAAAAATCATCATTAGAGGCATTTAAGTAAAAACCAGAATTTAAATCTCTTGTTAAAATTAATTCTAAAAAAGTATCTCTATCTATTGGTTGCTTTCCATGATCACTACAAATTTCAAGAGCTATTTTTTTTCCTTGATGCATAATATTATTATTATCATATTCTCCTCTTTGCCATTCTAATTCATTTTGTTCTGCAAGCCCTGAATTTTCAACATCTGTTTGTTTTTTGAAATTAGCAATTTGTTCTCCATTTCTATATATTGGAGCCTCATGACTCATTTTAGAACCATCTAATAAAACAGGCCAAGTACCTGGAACAATTAATGTTTCAGGAAAGTCATAGCTTAATTTTTCTAATTTTGCTTTATCTTTTGCTTGGGTTTCAAAATTTATAGTCCCATCTGAATTAAAAGAAGTTATTGCATAATCTGGACCAACAAGGATATCTGGATTATATTTTAGAGCTTCTGCTAGCTTTGAATAGTAATTTTCACTTATTTGATCTCCCTTAAATTTATGGTTTACAGCAACGATTTTCATATTTTAAAAAGGGTGATTTACTATATAAACCTTACTATTTGTAACTCCTATTAAGTTACACCCAATAGCCAATAATCTTGCCCCACCATCAATAAACTTTATAATCTTGTTTTTACATTCCAATATATGAAAAAAAAGGTGAAAAAAGAAGTTACACATAAACATAAACCAGGTTTTCTTAAAGTAACTCCTCCTTCTTTCAGACTTCCAAGAACAATAGGCCAAAGAACAGCTGATTGGCTTACAAAATGGGCTGGAAGTTGGACATTTATAATAATATTTTTTGTATTTATTGGTATTTGGATGACAACAAATGGATATTTTCTATTAAAATATCTTGAAGGGGGGATTTTAGATCCATATCCATTTATATTACTTAATCTTGCATTATCATGTTTAGCAGCTATTCAAGCCCCAGTAATTTTAATGAGCCAAAATAGAGATGGCCAAAGAGATAGATTAAGAGCCCAATATGATTATGCTGTTAATAGGAAAGCTGAAAAAGAAATTCGGGATATGAAAAAGCAATTGAATAGGATGGAAAAAGTAATGATGAGAAGAAAAAGAAAATAATTAATTCTCCAACCTACCACTAATTTCACCTGAAAAATTTTCAAGCATTTTTTCTTTAATTTTGATTTTATTCTTAGCCCAACTTTCATGGCCCAATACCCAACCTAATTTAACAAGAGCTGTCTCAGCCAACATATCTTCTAAATATATTATTCCTGTTTTCAAAAGTTCACGTCCATTTGAATATACTAAAGGATCTAATCTACCATATATTGTCTGTGAAGCTGCACATACAATAATTCCTTTATCTTGGATTTCCTTTAATTTCTTTGTCCATGAATTCCTAGATCTCTTTGTAGGAGCATGACCTAATCCACTCATTTCTAAAACAATTCCCTTATACTTCTTTTTCAAATAAAAATCCAATACACCCGGATCTTGTCCAGGATATATTTTAATCAATGCTACCTTTTCTTCAAACTTAGAATCTACTTTAACTTTATTTTTTTGCCTTCTATTATGTCCTCTAAGCAATTCAATTTTATTGGGATATATTTTTGCAATAGGTTTATCATTTATTACTTTAAATGCATCTCTTTTTGATGAATGCATTTTTTTAACTTTCACCCCAGGCATTGCATAACAAAAATCATCGTTGCTGTTTGCATGTCCAACAAGCATAACTTCAGCTATATCAGATACAGCAGCTAAAGCACTACATTGTAAATTTAAATTTGCATCACTTGAAGCTCTATCAATACTTCTCTGTGAATATGTTAACACAATAGGTTTATTCAAATCTTTTAAAAAGAAACTCAATGCAGCAGAAGTATAATGTAAAAAATCAGTTCCATGGGTTATAATTAAACCTTGTACCTCTCTATCATTCAATAGCTTAGCAGCAACTCTTGCAATTTTTTGCCAATCTTTATGATCCATATCTTCACTAGCTTTCATAAAAGGAACTTCAACTTTCACAACATTAACTTTCTTAAATAATTCTGGATAAAATTTAAACAAACTTTCAGGACTATCAAGCCAATCAACACCCCCTTTACGAGGATTTAAACGGGCAGCAATAGTACCTCCTGTTATTATCATAGCAATATTTGGTTTTCCACTTTCCTTTTTAATCTCAAGTTTCTCTTCTTTATCAACACTTTTTTTCAACCTCTTAATATCTAAAATGTCCTTTCGATTAAAACCAATATTATAACCTGAATCAAGTTTAACCAACACAATTCCATTTTCATCTTCAGGTGTTTCTAAAAGAACACCTTTATATTCATTTTTGATAAAAGATACTTCAACATAATCTCCTGGCTTTGCATCGTATTTTTTCATAAAAACAAAAAACAAGGATTGTATAAAAAGTTATCTAAATAATCTTCAATAATTCAACAACAACTCCTGCAATAAATATTAAACCTAAAATTCCAATTATAAACCAATTAATTGGCACAGAATATTCTGGTTTCCTATCTCCTTTTTTCTTTGCAACTCTATTCATTAATAAAACAGAAATCCCTATAAGACCCCCAGACACTACCCCCCCTATACCCAATATTTTTGTAAATGAAAAATAATCAAAAAATCTTACAATTAAGAATAATCCGATAGGAACTATAGCGGACAATATCCAAGCATTTTTTCTTTTCATTTTTTCATCAAATCTCAAATTTTCTTCAAGTGCAAAACTCAATACAAAATAAGAAGTAAACATTGTAAAAATTCCTAATATAACAAAAATAGGCCCTAAAGCAAAAGTAGCTATTTCAGGAGTCATAGCACCTTTAAACCCAACAACAACTAAAGTAAATAATATATAAAAAACAACAGGGGTCAATGTTCCAAAAAATAATGCTTTCTTCATCAAAGTTCTATTTGAAGATAAAACCCTTTTAACTTCTGGAACAGAATGAAAACTTCCAAGTGCAAATAACACTACTCCAAAGGGCAAAAACACATTCGCCAAATTAAATTGCATTAAATTATTTAAATCCACATTTCTAATAAACATCAAAATAATTATTGCCAGCAAAAATAAAATAGCTGAAACACCAACTTCTTCAAATCTTTTTAATGATTTAAATCCCCCCCATAAAAGGGCTGCCATAAAAAATCCAAACAAAATACCTAAAGGAAGAGCTTTATCAGCATTACCGATTATTAAAAAACTTAAACTTTCACCCACACCAAATAAATAAGCAATGATGGCAGAATATATCCCAAATATAAATGCAAATTGAGTCAACACCAACCCTTTTTTACCAAGATATTTATCAGCATAACCAACTATCTGATGATTTCCTTTTGTTCTAAGAGTAATTTCTCCTAGATACATATTAACTAGAAGTATAATTGCCCCCACAATAATAATATAGGCCATAGTAACAAAAAATCCTGCTTGGGCAGCTATATAAGGTATGCCTAATACCCCTGCACCTATACATGTTCCAACTATAATTGATATAGCTACCAATAATTTTTTTTCTTCTGGTTTCATCTTTCTTTTTTAAAATGGGCCTAGGAGGATTCGAACCCCCATTAAACGGGCCGAAACCGTTTGTGTTATCCCTTACACTATAAGCCCTTTATTATAAATATCTAATTTATCATTTAAAATATCTTCTCTTTGTTTAAGAGTAGTATGTGGGGGGCAAAACCCAAATTTCTCCCATATTTTAAATCTAGAAAGTTTAACAGAATTCTTTGATCCAATCTTCTTAAAAAATTTTAATAACAGTTCATTTCCAGACATATAAATAATATATCTTTTGCTATCTCTTTGATTTTTTGGTTGGTGAGAACATAATCTTACCCTCTGAAATCCAATTTCCTTCAGTAATAAAAGTATTTGATTGCCCAATTGTTGTGAAACAGTTGTAAAAGTAATAATGGGATAGTAATTATGGGTTCTTTTAAAATCACTATATTTTTTATCTGTTCTTCTATCTCTAAAATATAAATTTCCATCAGTATCAAACAACCCCCTTAAAAATCTTGCATAAAAAAGTTTATTTTTGCTCTTTAAAATTAATTTGGGTACTTTTATTATAAGAGATTTCTTTCCAGATGGAAAACCTAATTCAACAAAAATATCTCTTACATTTTTACTATAAGTAACAAAACCATAAGTCCCTCTAGAAAATTCTCTTCCCTTAATGTTTAAATTAAAAATTTTATTAAAAAGGGGGATCACATGATAATCATAATAATTTTTCTCTTCCAAATGACCACTTATATCTACTTCTCCCTTATTTCTTTCTCTTAATCTGAAGTATCCATCTCCCGCATGAATTCCACAAATCTCTGCTAACTCGGGGGTTATTTCTATCATCGTATTAGTAATACAAATATGTTTATATACTTTTCTATTTTAAGTTATATTAGTATTACAGAAATGTTTATAAAATAGAATCAGGTTATATTTAATATGACTGGAAAAAACAAAAAACTTAATTATCCTGAAATTTATTTAATTCGCATAGATAAAAAACTAAAACAAAAATTAAAGAAAATTGGCTCTAAAAAAATTAGGGAATATTTAAAAAAAATAAAGTAAATTATACTATAAACAAAGTTAAAAAAGTGGCTCTAAAAAAACACCACAAATGGATCATAGGAAGTTTTAGTACATTAGTAATTATATTTATGATAATTTCTACAATAGCATTATTAACTGTTTTTGCAAGACAAGAAATGAATTACAATAAAGTAACAATAGGAATAACAGAAATAAATAGTAAAATAACAACCTTGTCTACAAACATCATGCAAAACCAAATTGAACTAAATTCCCTAGGTACTCAAATAACAAATATAGATGATGAGTTTGATGTATTAAAAGCATCTGCAGGTGAAGATTTTTCAGGAATAATTGAAAACGCTATACATTCTGTTGTAACAATAATAACAGACTCTGGTCAGGGAACAGGATTTATAATACATGATGAAGGATATATAGTAACAAATGCTCATGTGTTGGCAGATGAACAAGGAAATCTTGCAACAGGATTAAAAGCAATAACATATAATCAAGGAACATTAGATGCAGAATTTATAGGATATAATGGCCCTTTAGACATAGCCTTATTAAGGATAGGGGGAACATATGATACATTAAATTTGGGGGACTCAAATAATCTTCAAATAGGTGAAAAAGTTATTGCAATAGGAAACCCATTAGGATTACAATTTTCAGTATCTCAAGGAATAATCTCAGCTTTAAACAGAAAAGGAATAAATAATGTAAATGCATATATTCAAACAGATGCAGCTCTCAATCCAGGTAATTCAGGTGGCCCTTTAATTAACACAGAAGGAGAAGTAATAGGGATAAATAATTTCAAAATATCTGGGGGAGAAAGTTTAGGTTTCTCACTTGAATCAAATTATATAAAGGACATAGTAAATCAAATTTCAGAAGAAACATTAAACCAGACGTTGATTTAATAAATCTCCTTAGAATCTAATAATTTAGTCAAATTACCCATATCTTCTGGTTGTTCTTCTAATTTTCCATAATATGTTGAATCCATAAATTCAAAGTAATTCATAATTTTTCCAATATCTTCCTTATAACTTTTAATTCCTTTTTTCCGGATAATCATGTAAAATCCTTGAGCATATTTTACAATTCCTTCTGTTAAGATTCTTTTTGCAGAATCATCTATCCTATGTAATTCTGGAATTAAACGAGCCATATCAGAGATTTCCCTCTTTATTCCTTGATCTATTGTTTCACCCTTCTTTTCACATCGATATTCTAAGCCATGTTCTACTAAACCTTCTGTTAAAGCTGCTAAACCTTTCAACATTTTTTCATTAAATCCACATAGGGGCATTGTAATAAAATAACCACAAAAATCAATTTAAAATGGCTATTAGAAATACTTTCCAGTAAAGAAAAATAAATTAAATAATTTTCAGAAATGTAAAAAAATTAAATTGTGAACTTTTTTAGATAATTTCCTATTTGATCTAATTCTTTTTGGATTGCTTGGC
>CAZQAV010000019.1:0-606 GCA_964591395.1 Candidatus Woesearchaeota archaeon
TAAATTCGAACCAGGTGGAACAGACTATTATATGAATTTACAGGGAAAACCCGGAATTTGTATTGAATGTGGGTATACAGAAGATCCAAAAAGCAAAAAAAGAGGAGAAGAAGCTCTTATTAATTTTCTAAAAAAAGTTGGGTCTATTAAAGGGAAGCCCCTACAGAATGAAAACCAAAAGTTTTACTCTCTTATAGATTTATATAAAAATAAAAATACCCCTTTTAAAAAAGCCAGATATTTTGCAAATTTTGAAAAATTAAAAGAAAGAACCCTTATAGGATATGATGGGAAAAAATCAGTTTATGCTTCAAAAGAAGAACTTATACTTTTTGCACACGATACAGATAAAATAGGTAGTGAATGTTTTTTAGTAGCAAGAGAAAGATAATCACTCAACCCCAATTTCCATTTTCCAAGCATTACCTTCACCACCTATCTTCTTATCAATAACTTTCAGTTCTTTTTTAAATAATGGACATTCAAGAACAAATGTTTCAAATTCTCCACCCTCACCAGCAGGATGTATTTTATATTTCTCATGAAGAACTTTAACATCTTCTATAAACTTATTATCAATCTCTCTACCAAGCCATTTATCATCTA
>CAZQAV010000019.1:616-9219 GCA_964591395.1 Candidatus Woesearchaeota archaeon
TTATCATGACAAATTTTAAATTTATTATCAATTAACTCATGTAAATATTCAAATTCATCTTTATGCCACAAAGGATTAATACACTCAAGACCTAATTTATCACATATCTTCTGTATACGTGTTGCTTGATAATCTGAATGTAAAGCTCCTGTTACAATTCCTTTAATATTATATTTTTCCTTTGCTTCATCAATAGCTTTCTCTAGATCTTTAAGCTCTTCTTCCTTCTCACCTTTTGTTTCAGAAAGCTCCAATGGAACATTCATTTCCTCTGCTTGTTCTTTAACTTTTTCAATAGAAGGTGTATGAAACATATAACTATCCGGGTTTTCAGATATAATTGATATAAGGCAAACTAATTTATTTCCTTCTTGCTTTGCTAAATAAGCTGCATATGTTGAATCTTTTCCTCCTGAAAATAATATTCCTAGTTTCATAAAAAATCCACCACAATAATATTTATAAGGTTATAGTTTGATAAAATTTAATGACCAACATAATAAAAAATGTCCAAGATTATTTTACTAAAAGACAATTACAAAATCAATTAACTTCTTTATACTCAGATTTTTGCAAGGGAAATTATGTTTCAGTAAAACAAGGAATAAAGGTAGAAGAAAAACTTGTTAAAATATTAAAAAAAGCAGAGGTATTTAATAAAAATTCAAATCTTTCTCCAATAGATACAGAAAAATATAGGGAAGGAATATTGCGTGGAGAATTTCTTTTAGAAGAGACAATGTTTGCCATATAATTATTCACTTTCTTCAATAACTTCTTTCAAATCTGCAAAAGGATCTGGATTGTGTTCTAAATATGTATCTTTCAACCAAATATGTATTTCATCAAAATGATTTTCTTGTTCAAGCCATATTTTCTTTTGTGTTTCTAATTGAAGTAAAGGATAAAATGCAAATATCCTATCATCTTTTTTAATACCTATAAACTTACTATATCCTATTTTCTTATGTTCTTTATTTTCTCTAAAATGCCCATGTAATCTATCATAAAGTTCCTTAATTTTATGTTTAATATTTGTCTTTCTTTTCGGAAGAACTATTCCTGTCTCTCTCAATGCATTCTTATTAATAATTTCTTTCTTTATTCTTCTATTTTCAGTCATAATAGCTTTATTTAAAGAATCTATTAATTCCTGCAGGGTTACCTTCTTAAAACGCGGTATAGGGCTCTTAGGCACTAATTCAGGTATATCTTCATCTAATTCAATTCTCTCTAATTGTGTTGATTGTTTTTCTTCTTCTCCAAATAAAATCTCATCTATACTTTTCAGGTGTTTATTCAATAGAAATTCTGTTTTTATCCTTAATAAAAGAGAAGCTGCTAAAAGCACCTTACTTGACACAAAAAAATCAGCTTCTTCAAGTTCCTGGATTTTTTCAAGATATTTGCCACTTAAAATAATGATATCTACATCCCAAGGATCTAATTGTTCTGTATTAATAAGATCATATATCACCTCTTGCCATCCAATTTCCCTACTAAATAAAATATCATGTATTTGTTCTTGTTTCACATTAGGTTTTACATCTACTTTATCAGAATCCTCTTTTAAACCCATCAAATATATAGAATATCCAAGCTTATAAATTTGTGTAGTGCCTAAGTCTATATAACATGTAGTACCTAACACAATCAATTCTGTGCAAAAAAATAGTTACACCCAATTACTACTATAAACTAATCACCACCTGTCATTATACAAGGGTAACACCACCGAAACATTTATATATAAGATACCCTTCTATTTTCTATCACCTCTTTTTACCCAGGAGAGGCTTTAAGTCGTTCTTTTTGATTGGCTTGAAAACTCTCCCAGGGTTTATATTTAAAGAAAAATGACAAACAAAATACAAACACAATACCAAGAAGGATTACAAATAATAAAATCTTTGAATAATGGAACATTAACAGGAAGTTTAAAATATGCTCTTGCTTCAGGAGTTTATACAATAACTCTCCCAGTAATTGCTTCTATTCAAAAAGGTCTTGAAAAAATTTCATTACAATAATTCTAAAAATAAAATGTCAGAAGAAGCGAAAAATCTTGTTGATTTTTTAAGGTTAACAGCTACATTTACATTAGCAGGATTAACTGGAGCAATGCTTGTACGTTTTGCAACAATACCTTTTGAAGAAAGATATAATAATTTGCAAAAATTAAAAGATGAATATAGTCAAGGAAATTTAAATGCAAAACCTAATTATCTTAATGTGCATAAGTTCAATAAACCCCAATAATTCTTATAAAAACCAAATTCAGAAAAATAATTTATTTTAAATATTTTAAAAGCTCAACATTATCTTTTATCAACTTATAACTTAATTTCTTATTTTTTATGGGGCTCTTTGAAAGAACAATAGCTATCTGTTTTCCATTATCTACTTTATATATAAATAATTTTTTCCAAGGAAAATTTCTTTCCTTTGATATTTTTAGAATATCTTCATAAAAATTGTGCCTAGTCCAATTCTCCATTAAAACTACATATTTGTTTGAAGAAGAAAATAAATTTCTTAATGCCTTCAAATGATTATCTTTCTTGTGTATATGCATAATAACTGTTTGGGTATAAACTAAATCTAATTTATTTGATTTTAAAACTTCTTTTGGAATTGGTGATGTGGTTATATCATGCACAAAAAGTTTGCAGGTTTTTCTCAAACTTGGATTTCTTCTACTCAAAAATCTTAATTGATTAACTAATAATTCAGAACCAAACCATTTAATAGTTTTCAAGGGCATTATTTTCTGTAAATTCAAAAGATGATCTCCATTCCCACACCCAACTTCTAAAATTGATTTTGGTTTAAGATCATAAATTATTTCATATAATACTTCATGATTTAGTTCTACAGGGGGAGAAATATTTTTAATTTTTAATTTTCCTTTTTCTATTTTAAAATCTTCTTTAGAAAGTCTCAGGGTCTTTAATTTTTCAGCGTTATTAATTTGATTTTCATAGTTTTTATGATACCTAGACCAATAAAAATCATCTTTGTCAAAAATCCTATTTCTCAATAAACAAGCATTATAGATGATTTTGTTAACAATCCTTCTTATCATTTTTCTTTCTTTTCTTCTGATTTACCTTCTTCTTTTTTCTGTCCTGTCTCAAACTCAGCATAATGGCATTTACCACAATATATTCTTCCTTTAGAATTCATTAAAAATATTCCTGGACCACATCTTGGACAATTTCTCTCTCTTATAACTTTATCACCATCTATTTTATATTTTGAATACTTTTTACTTGTAACTTTATTTTTCTTAGCTTTCTTTCCTTTTTTTGCAGTTTTTCCTTTCCCCATTTTATTTCTTCTTCTCCTTTTTCTTTCTTACTTCAATTGATTGTTTTTCTTCTTCTGTTTCATATATATTTATCCTAACCTCAAAGGTTTTGGAACCAAATTTACCCTTTATGTATTTTAAAACAAATTTTTCAGGAGAAGTTGAAAACTCTTCAGATATTAATTTCTCAACATCTGTTTTATTTGGGGTAATTTCAGCATCTAAAGTTGCAACTATTTCTTTTCTTTTGAAAAGAAGATTTTGTTTTTCAGATATTATGTTTAAATCAGCCATTTTATTTAGAATTACCTTGTTTTAATTGCATAATTTCCTTTTTCTTTTATATTCAATTTTTGAGCTATTTCAGATTTTTTAGGATTAGAAACAACAACTCTTCCCTTAAATGATTCTGTTAATTCTTTAGAATCACAATTAGAACATTTCTCTCCTGTTTCATATATTTTTTTACATATTTTACATGCTTTTGCTTTTGCCATTTTATTTCTTTGCTCCTTGAGCTGCTTTTTCTTGTGCTTTTGCTATCTTAGCAGCATCTTTTTCTTTTTTAATTTGATCTTCTTTTATCCACTCTAACTTACCCAAACCAGGTTGCCTCATTGTTAATCCTATCTTTGAATACCCACCTTTATGACTTAATGCAACTATTCTTGCCAAACATAAATCACCAACCTTAAGGCTTCTTTTACTTGATTTTCCTGAAAGAGAATTTGCTTTAGAAAAACTAACATAATCATCCATTGTTTGACTTATGTGGATCATTCCTTTCATTGCACCCATATCTATGAAAGCTCCAAAATCTGTTATCTCTGCAATGGTTCCATAAACTAGTTCTTGTAATTCAGGTTTCCAAACTAAGATTTTAAATGTAGATTTATAATAAGCAGCCCCATCACCAGGAATTATTATTCCCTCTCCAACTTCTAATACTTCAATAACTTCAACAACATGGCCTATTTCTTTGTCATAATATTCTGAATATGTATTTCTAAGTTGCTCATCTACAGCTTTTACAGTCGGTAATCCAAACAAGGTTGGATCCACTCTTACATAGTCCTCAACTTCTGATATATAAAACATTTTAATATGCTAAATTAGAGCAAAAATTCATTTAAAAAGGTTATCATCTAACTTCTAATCTCTTCCTCTCCCTTATAACTACCAAAGAATTTTCAATTTTCTTTTTTATACCTTTATCCAAAGTAGCTACAAAAATATCTAAATTTTTATTAGCATATTTTATTATTCCTGCATCAACATTTTTAGTTTTCAAATCAATTTTATTATATTTATTTGCTTTGATGATCTTTAAACTTAAATCTGTTTTATCGACACCTTCTAATTCAACTATAACCTGTTTAGGAATTAATGCCCTTAATCCCATGCCTTCTAATTCTTCAAAAAAATCAATTTTTTGTTTAACACAAACCAATATAAAACTTGTATCTAATATTACTTTCTTCATATATCAAAAATAACATTAAGCTTTATATATCTTATTTTCTTCAAACATTTATGCAAGAGGTTGACAATATTCTAAGGATATTAGAAGGGACAAAACAAGCTTTAGAAAAAGGGGATATATCTGATATAAAAAACCTAAGCAATCAGACAGTAAATACAGCCTCATTAACACAAGATCCAGACAATATTGCTGTGGCTGTTATAGTATATTCATTAAGTAAAATATTAGAAAGAAAAGGTTATCAAGAATTAAGAGGTTGGAAACCTTTCTATAACACATATGTTTCATCGATTAACAATTCTATTCAAGCCATAAAAAATAAAGACGAAGCAAATCTAAAAAGCAATCTAGAAATAATAACTCAAGCTATTGGAAAACTTTCCGGCCAATTGAAAATATATATTCAGGATGTTTTTAGAAAAGCAAAAATCAATAAAGCTTCTAGAATATATGCACATGGTGTTTCATTAGAAAAAACAGCTAGGCTTCTGGGAATTACAATGCATGAATTAGCAAATTATGCAGGCGAAAAAGATGTCGCTGAAACACCTGAAACAAAAACATTAGATGCTCCTGCAAGAATTAAATTAGCAATGGAAATGTTTCAATGACAGAAAAAGTAATTATCTTTGATTCAGGTTCATTAATTAGTCTTAGTATGAATGGTTTATTAGATGAAATAAAAAAATTAAAATCAATCTTCAAAGGTAAATTTATCATAACAAAAGATGTTGAACATGAAGTAGTGGAAAAACCTTTGACAATAAAAAGATTTGAACTTGAAGCTCTAAAAATAAAATACCTATTAGATCAAAAAATTCTTGAGCGCCCAGATTCATTAGGCATAAAAGATCAGGATTTAGTTAAATACTCAAATGAATTATTAGATAATGCAAATAGCTTACTTACAGGTAAAAAAGGAAAAGTTCGTCTTATAGATATGGGGGAAGCTTCATGTTTAGCATTAAGCAATTATCTAACTCAAAAAAAGATTCAGAATGTTATTGCAATGGATGAAAGAACAACAAGATTATTGGTAGAAAGCCCTGAAAACTTAAAATCTCTTCTTGAAAGAAGAATGCATACCTCAATATCTTATGTTAAAAAAGATTACAAGTTATTCCAAGGATATAAAATAATAAGATCTGCAGAATTAATGTATGTAGCTTATAAGAAAGGATTAATTGAAATAAAAGATAAAAACATATTAGATGCTCTTCTATATGCCCTTAAATTCAAGGGGTGTGCTATTTCTAGCGAAGAAATCAGTGAAATTAAAAGATTAGGATAGGCTCCACACCTCTTTAATAGTTACACATGTTTAAATAGTTTTCTCCTCTGTAAAGAGTATGAAATGGTCCCAAAAAGATTTAGCGTATTTAAAAAGAAATTATTCCTCTGATTTAACTATAAGGGAAATTTCTAATAAACTAAATAGAAGTATTAAGGCCATAAAACATAAGGCGGCTAGAGAAAGTTTATCGAGGAAAAAAAGACCCCACAATAAACCAAAAGACAAGGATCATAGAAGAAAATATGATCGAGACTACTATAATAAACATAAAAGAAAAATTTATAGCAAAAAACAAGAAAAAATACTTCAATTCAGAAAAGAATTAAAAATGATGCTGGGGGGTAAATGTAATAATTGTGGGTATAACAAATGTTTAGCTGCATTAGAATTCCATCATAACAGGGGAAATAAAGAAGCTGTTGTTTCTAAATTCATAAAAAATAGCTCTAAACAGAAGGCTTTAAAAGAATCAGAAAAGTGTATATTATTATGTGCAAATTGCCATAGGGAATTGCATCATGGGGGTTCGTAGTTCAATGGCAGAATAATCGGCTCCAATTATATTGAACAGGAGTGCCCGGTTGATGGGGGTTCGAATCCCTCCGAGCCCATTTTTAAAAAAAATGAACAAAAGTAATCTTATTATGAATATATTTATTATTGTAGTTGGGCTTACTTTATTTTTATTGTCATTATGGTCATTACAACAATCAAGATTTTTAGAAGCTATTGTTTTCTTTTTAGCTTTTGGAATATTAATATTTCTATTTTTTAGATTTAATGAAGAATATTTTGATACTTCTCAAGCAGATTCTGTTTGGAATTAATCTCCGTTCTGAACCTTAATCAAATCTGTAACTTTATCTCCTGCTTGAAGTTTCACAACTCTAACACCCTGAGCAGCTCTTCCCATCACCCTTATATTTTTCAATGATGTTCTTATAACAATACCTTTAGCTGTTGTAATTATTATGCTATCTTCAGGATCAACAGCAACACTTGTGACAACATTTCCTGTTTTAGCAGTGACTTTCATATTAATAACACCCTTACCTGCTCTTGCTGTTTTTCTATAATCTTTAACAGCTGTTCTTTTACCATATCCATTTTCAGAAATAGTTAATATAGCCTCTGTTTCTAATATCTCCATACTCACAACTTCATCTTCTTTGTTTAATTTTATTCCTGTAACACCATAACTTGCCCTCCCCATTTCTCTAACATCTCCACTTCTAAATCTAATTGCTTTCCCTTTCTTTGTAACAAGTAAAACTTCTTGTCCTTTTTTAACAAGTTGGACAGAAATCAAATTATCAGAATTATTAACAGGCAAATTTATAGCTTTAACACCAGATGCCCTAGGTTTTGAAAAGTTCTTTAAAGATATTCTTTTCACAACACCTTTTTTAGTTGCCATAAATAAACAATCTTCAAAATCTTCCACAGATATAACATTTGTAACTCTTTCATTACTTAACTTTAATAAATTAATCAAAGCTTTACCCTTACTATATCTTTCAGCTGCAGGAATATCATATGCTTTCAACCATAATACTCTTCCCCTTGTTGTAAAGAACATTAAATAATCATGTGTTGAACATGTAATCAATTGTTTTGCAAAGTCCCCTGTTGCCAAATTACTTCCTATAACACCTTTACCTCCCCTTTTCTGTTCCCTATATGATGTAACATCCATTCTTTTACAATATCCTTTATCTGTTATAGTTACTACAACTTCTTTTTTCTGAACCAAATCTTTTTCAGAAATATCAGACACTCTTTTCAATATGTTGGTCTTTCTGGTATCTCCATATTTATTTTTCAATTCTTTAACTTCTTTAATAATTATTTTCAGAACTTCTTTTACATTTCCTAATATTTTTTCATATTCAGCTATTTTTATCTTCAATTCTTTAGCTTCTTTCTTTAATTTATCTTGTTCTAATGAAGTTAATTGTTGTAATTTGGTTTCAAGAACAGCTTGAGCTTGTTTTCTTGATAATTTAAATCTCTTAATCAAGCTTTCAAGAGCTTCTGTTGTATTTTTAGATTTTTTAATTGTTGATATAACATTATCTATATTTTTCAAAGCAATTAGCAAACCTTCAACAATTTCTTGCCTATCTTTTGCTTTCTTTAATTCATATTTTGTTCTATTTGTAACAATTATTTTTCTATGTTTTACATATTGTTCTAAAACATCTATTAAACCAAGAATTTTTGGTTGACCACCTACAAGAGCTAAGAAATTAACATTAAATGAATCTTGTAATCTAGTATATTTATATAATGAGTTTATAACAAATTTTGAATTTGTATCTTTTTTCAATTCAATAACAATTCTTATTTTTCCTTTTGAAGATTCATCTCTTAAATCAGAAACATTTTTCACTCTTTTAGATTGAATTAAATTAGCTATCTGAGTTACTAATGTAGATTTATTTAACATATATGGAATTTCTGAAATAACAATAGCTTCTTTTTTCTTTGTTACTTTTTCAATTGAAATTTTTCCT
>CAZQAV010000020.1:0-8411 GCA_964591395.1 Candidatus Woesearchaeota archaeon
AGTATCATTTAAATTTTCAAGAAATTTTCCCCCCCCAACATATCCAGGTAACACTTTTGCTTCAACACCCATCTTACAAACCTTTTATTTCCTTTTTTAATTCTTTAATGTCTTGGAAGTCTCTATATATAGAAGCAAATCTTATATAAGCTATATGATCTAATTTCTTTATCTTTCTCATAACTAATTCACCAATAATAGAACTTTTGAGTTCTTTTTTCCCTTTTTTCCCCAAGGTTTCTTCTATTTCGTGTATCATTTTATCTATTTTCTTTTTTTCAATAGGCCTTTTTTCAAACGCCTTATGGATTCCCCCTTCAAGCTTTTCTCTATCAAATTTTTCTCTCCTTTTATCCTTTTTGATGATGTAAAATATACTTTGGCCCACCTTTTCATATGTAGTAAACCTCTTTTGGCATTTAACACATTCTCTCCGTCGACGAACACCTACAGGTGCATTTCTTTTGTTTTTGACACGAGATACAGCATGTGTACAATATGGACATTTCATATTATAAAACCTCTACGACGTACAAGATGTTGTACGATAGAAACTCTCACCCCCTCCTAACTTGTACGAACGAAAAATTATAAAACCACTTTAGTATTTAAGCTTTCATCATCACTAGAAAGTGGAACGAGGATTTTTGCTAACAAAAAACTATAAATAGAAGTATTACATCTTAATCTAGCATGAAAAAAAACAATATTACTACTACAACTATTCTAAATATAGTGACTACTATCACAACAATATTAACAAGATAATTTCTGCCACATTTTTTTATCTTATCATTACATCTTTAATCTTTATTCTAAAATATACAAAATTTATCATGAAAATCCATATGCATTACAGGGGAAGGGGGGGAAGAATAATAGGTATAACTAAAAAAGATTTGGATTGCATTGTAAAAGAAAATATGATAGTAACAGATAAAAAACAAATTCAAGATTACAGGCCTGTTTTTTTAGGCAAAAGAATTTATAGAACAAGAATTAGTAAAGAGCATTATATTATAATAAAAACAAATACAAGAGGGGAAAATCAACTTATAGCTGTTTGGGAAAAAAGAGTATATCAAAAAAGACCTTATTGGGTGTTTATTGGAGATAATACTTCAGGATCAAATCCCTAAATTTTTAAACCCCTCAAACCTTAATTAATCAGGAGGTGTTACATGGCATATGAAGAGCTAGCTACTCAAATAGGTATGAATTTGTGGTTGCTTTATATTATACTTATATGGGAAACAATTTGGACAGGTTTAGCAATGTGGAAGACAGCTAAAAAAGGACATGTTCTATGGTTTATAGTTTTCTTAGTAGTTAATTTATTAGGAATTCCAGAAATAATCTATTTAGCTATTATGAGAAGTAAAAAGAATAAACCTAAAGCAAAACCTAAAAGAAAAGTTAAGAGAAAAAAGAGGTAATTTTATTTTTAATTTTTTATTCTTTATTTAATCTATATTTTAAAATATATTCTTCCTGTTCTTCTTTAGTTAAAGGAGGATCTGGGTTCCATAATGGACATATTGGTTGAAATTCACACCAATTACATAAAGCTGATTTATTTGGTGGAAACTCTTCAGCTGTTTCAACTTCATTTATTAAATCTATAATTTCAGATTTTAAATTTTCTAATTGTTCATTTGTTCTTCTAGATTCTATTCTTCTATTAAATGCTAAATAATGCCAAACTAAAACAACTTCCTTATCATATCCAAAAGCATCTTTTATTGCAATAGAATAAAGTGCAAGTTGTCTATCTTTTTCAATTGTTTCAGGAAGAGGCAAATTATTTGATGTTTTATAATCATGTACTTCATAATGATCTTTTTCTAAATTATACACTAATCTATCTATAAATCCTTGGAGTTTATATTTTCCTTCTTTATCTATATTAATAAAAACTCTTTTTTCAATATCTATTGTATTATCACTGAAAGGTTTATGTTTCATATAATAATCTATTAAAAATTGTAAACCTTTGTTGAAATAATCTTCTTTTTTCAAATGATTTCTAACTATTTTTATATTATCATCCCATTTTTTGTTCCATTGTTCTCTGTAAATTATAAGAACTTCATCTAATGAAGGAATTCTTTCACCATCTTTGATTTCAAGATAAAGCCACTCAAGAGCTTCGTGAACAACTTTCCCAAGGTGTGTTTCAACTGTTTTTTCAAAAGGAACTCTGATCTTGTCAATATATTTGTATCTAAAACTCAGAGGACATTTTTCATATGAACTTAATCTTGAATGAGAATAAATCACCATGTAGAAATCTAAATAGAAGACATTTATAAGATTGTTGGTGAAATTAGTTAATAGTTATTCTTCAATAATATCTCTTGCTAAAAATCCCCACCAAGGATTTTGTTCTTTGATTATTTCACCTGTCTCAGCATCCATTTGAGAATTAACTTTTTCCATTATTTTAATAAAACCAAATAAACGTGCATGTTTTTTAAATTGAAGATGATATATTCCTTCGTCATCTAATGTTACATTCATTGTTTCATTTGCATATTTGTATCTCATTCTTTCTCTAAATCTTTCTCTTATCTGTTCTTTATTATATTTTATTTGTTTTATTTTGTTCTGTGTTTGATTTCCTTGATTAGAATTATTATCTGAATTATTCATTTGAGAATTATTATTTCCTTTTTTATTTTGACCCACCCCAATGGTTACATTATCTTCAGGTAAGGTAGAATTATTTTCAGTTTCATTATCTTCTGAAGTAGAATTAATACATGCCCCGTTAAGACATATTCCCGGGCATCCATCTATAATGGCTGCATTAGCATTCCCAGCAGGAACTTCATTACAATAATATTCATATATAGAGTTTTCATCATAACATTCATCTTCTTTTTCTTGAATTTCTCCTGTTGCTAAATTTCTATATTCTATTGTTCCTTTGACAAAATAATTTAATCCCCCATCAGTATCTGTACAAAATTGTTCTGTTTCATTATCTTCCTGAATAAAGTTAATACATGCACCATTTTCACAACCAAAAGGGCAAAGATAAACTTCAGTAGTTCCCTCACCTTCTGGGGTACAATATCCCTCATAAACATAACTTGAATTATAATAATGTCCAAATCCACCACAAACATCTATTATAGAAGGTCCTGAATTTCCTTCAAAAATTATTTCTCCATAAAAAGAATAATTTAATCCCCCATCAGTATCAATGCATTCTGCACCAACAAAACCAACCAATAAAATAATCCCAAAAATAAAAATAACTTCTTTTTTCATATAAAATATATATTTTTATTATTTATAAATTTATTCAACAATCTCTACTCAATCATTGAAAGCTATTAATTATTTCCATTTACCTCATTCAACAATTTCACCCCAACCAATTAATCTCCAATGGCCACCAACATTTCTAGCTAATCCAATTTGATCATGGGCAATAGCCACAACAGGAATATTCAAATCCAAAACAGCCTCGCTGTTTTTCAAACTTTCAACAGTTCCAACACTTATAGTAGTACATACACTTAACATTAACATTTCTTTTGTTTTCAAAGCTTCAACTTTTTCATGTTTTTCAGAACCAAGAACTTCATCAAATAATTTATATTTTATTTTAATTTTATGTTTTATATCTGGTAAATTTCCTTTTGTAGAAACCAAACAACCTGTTAATGAATCTGTTTTTGTTAGATAAGAATCAAGTTCTGTTTCAATAGATATACTTGCACCTGGAAGAACTTCTTTTACAGATTTATTTCCTTTATGAAGAGATAATATTTTTGTTGTAAGGGGTTCATATTTAACTTGATTATGTTTTTTATCAACCAAGCCAGGTTTTATTTCTATTTCATCTCCAACTTTTAATTTTCCTTTTTTTAATATCCCCCCTAAAACACCACCATTTAATTTTGATATTTCTTTTCCAGGTTTATTTATATCAAAACTTCTTGCAACTAAAAAAATAGGTTCAGATTTCTCATCTCTTTTAGGAATTTCTAATTTAGAGAGTTCTTCTAATAATTTATCAATATTAACACCTTGCTGAGCAGAAACAGGAACAATAGGAGCATCTTCAGCTATAGTGTTTTTAACAAATTCTTTTATTTCTTTATAACTTTCTAATGCTCTTTCTTTGCTAACTAGATCAATTTTATTTTGAACAATAATTATATTCTTTATATTTTTAGCCTGCAATGCAATAAAATGTTCTCTTGTCTGAGGTTTTATACCTTCATTTGCAGCAACAACCAATATAGCTGCATCTATAATAGCAGCCCCACTTAGCATAGTAGCCATAAGCATCTCATGTCCAGGAGCATCTATAAAACTAATATATCTTATTTCTTCTCCTTTTCCCCCAGAATTATATTCCTTACCCTCTTTAGATATAATAATATCTGCATATCCTAATTTTATTGTAATTCCTCTTTTCAATTCTTCAGAATGTGTGTCTGTAAACTTACCAGTAAGTCTACTAAGCAATGTTGTCTTACCATGATCAATATGTCCAACAACACCAACATTTAATTCAGATATTTCTTTTGTCATGAAATATGATAATAGAAGCAGTTTTTTAAGGTTTGGGTTTATTATTTCCTCTTAGAATCAACATATTTTTGGAATTTTCCCCTGTGAACATATTGTAATGTGTCTGGACCATTTTCCTTTTGGACAAGAAAACCTGCAGAATCTTCCCCAACACTAAATATTTCAACACGCTCTCCAGGTTTAAGATTATATTCTACACCAACAAAATCTAAGAATTTCTGATAATTTCCATCTAATAGATTTTCCACATCTTGTATTAATCTATTTGTTAGAGCTTTACTTTCTAATTTAGATTGCTCAACTTTTCTTTGTTCTTTTTTGATTTGAATATTCTCATAGATAGTGTGTGCAGGAATTCCTATTAGAAAAGCTGCAGTTAAACCCAAACCAAAATCTCTTGCAATTCTTCCAATAGCTACTTTTGGAGTATCTGGTTTCATTTTAAATTAATTCTCCCTTGTTATCATAAGATCTTATTTCTCCTTCTATAAAATCATTTCTATAGTCTGGCGTTATATACTCAACATGTTTAATTCCTTCAACAAGATCAAAAACCAATATTTCAGGAGATAATATTTTTTTTATTATATTCAATGCTTGTTTATAATCATTATGTGGAACTTTATGACCATCTACATAATTATATTTATTATTTAATATTTTTCCATCCGGATTTTTTACTTTTCCTATTTCAAATACCACAGGCCCCTTAAAATCTTCATGATCAATAACTTGTTGAAGTGAGTTCATTTTAATTTGATTCAGGTTCATATTTTTTATTTAAAGGAATAAGTGCTCCTTTTTTAAGTCCAGGTTGATACCCCATATCTTCTGGAGTTCCTAATGGGAAAGTATTTTGAAATTGTTCTCCTTCATTGCATTGTTTTAAGGCAAGAGCATACTCTACAGGATTTATTACTTTACCATTAACAATCATTCTTTTTTGACTATTATTTAATTGAGTATTCACTTTACATATTTCCTCTCCAAGAGGATTATTATCTGAATGCAAACTTAATTTATTATTTATCTTTTTCATTTTATTCAAAATCTCCTGCATTTAATCTGTTTTCTCCTTCATTTTTTGAAAAATAAAATTCTTTTCTTTTAATAAGAGAATAATTTGGATCCTCTATTTGTTTTTCCCCATCTCCATTAGATTCTAAATCTTCGCCAAGATAAATATGGGGGGCATTTGACAAGGTATGGGTTGAGCTACCAATAGCTACAGAACTCATTATTAATAAAGGTAAAATGTTTTTCATAAAATAACACACAAAATTTGATATATAAATCTTTCTATAGTGTTACTACTTAATAGATACATTAGTTCAGAGAATCTTGTCTATTTATGGCCATATCAACCAAGATAGAAGAATATGATCTAATATTCATTTGATCTGAAAGAGGTCCAAGCTTTTTCATAGTTAAGGGGGGTTTTATTAACATTATTTTCCTAGCTAATTCATTATCCTTAAAAAAACCAAAACTTTCTATATATTCTCTAGATTGATCATGTATTTCAATACTATAACAGATATCAGAATTATTACTCATTCTTTTCTTCAGCAGGAGCTTCTTTAGGTTTAACTTCCTCTTTTTTTGGTTCTTCTTTAACTTCTTCAACAGGCTTTTCTTCAACCTTTTCCTCAGGCTTAACTTCTTCAACAGGTTTCTCTTCAACTTTAGCTTCTTCTTTTGGAACTTCTTTTACTTCTTCAACTTTTGGTTTATTTTGGTCTGGGAAAGCTTCTGCCAAGGGTTTTCCACCTTCTTTAACAACTTTCATATTAATCTGAGTTATAACAGGAGAAATAGTGTTTCCCCTCATTGTTCTTCTCATTCTAAGACCTTTAGGCTGAGGTGTTGATAATTTCTTTTTACCTTCTTTTCTATGTTTTCTTTTCAAACCTTTACCATATTCTGTTAAAAGAACTTTTTTTAATCCAATACCTTCAACATCTTTATGAGAAGTAAAACCAGATTTATCACTTGTACCTGTAATCTCAAGTTCATAACCTTCTAAAGCAGGCAATACATCTGTACCTTTAACTTTATCATGAAGTGCTTTTCCAATTAAATCTTCACTTTCTAATTCTAACTTGTAAGTTTTTCCGTCTTTACCCGATATATTTATCTTAAAAACCATGTTTATTAAATAGAAAATTGATTTTTAAAGGTTGTTATTAGGAATTATTAATTAAAGGAGAATTTATCTCTTATTCCCCATGAAGTAACTAGAGATTCCAATTCTTCTCCACTAATCTTTTCTTCACTTTGAAGAATATTCTGATCATTTATTGTTACTCTAGATTTTAAATAATTTACTTTTTGGGTATATGATTTATACCTTTCAGGAGTATGTTTAGTTCCATGTTCTTTTATTGTTGAAAAAAGAGCTATTTCTTCTAATCTCATTTCAGAATTTGTTATATTTAGGAATTCTGCAAAATCATCCCAAGTAATTTTTATATCTTTTTTACCTTCAAATTTTCCGTATCTTTCTTTTATTGCTTCTGATATGCTTCTGGGGTTTTCTCCAAAAAATCCCCTCGAATAAGGAAGATCATATAAATTTTTACATGCAGAATAAACTAACTGAAGATTTTCTTGTGTGGGATTAGCAAAAAAATTAAGTTCATATATATTTATCTTTAAAATTTCTTTTTCTATTTCATTAGACCTATGGGAATCTGTAACTCCATCTGACATAGTCAAAATAATTTATTTAAATATATAAAGATTATTATACCAAATAACCAACTAAAGAAATCATTCACCGCCTTTTATTTTATGGATTTAAACATAATATGCAATTATTCCAATAATAATAGCAATAAGAAGCTCTAACCATCCGAACTTCCTCATTTTCTTTGGTTTCCATTTAGCAAACTTTTTACAAAGTCCTAAAATCCATCCAGGAAACAACAAAGCTATCAAAGCTTCTAGAAGTGCTAATACACATATTATCCATAAGACTACACTTAATGCTGCCATATATATTATAAAATAATATTGTTTATAAATTTAATCAAACACCCCACTCTTCCTTTTCTTGTCTTTTTATCTCAGCTAATTCTTGAAGAACTTTTTTTTCGCTGTTAGAAAGTAAATCTTTATTTTTCTTGAATTTTCTAAATTGAGATTCAGATATATCTGCATATAAATATTTTTTAGATTTTATTTTTCTTTCAAAATTAGTTCCAGGTATAGATATAGCTAACTCTATTCCTTCTAAAGCTTCTTCAACAGGTTTATTATTCTCTTGAAGCTTTTTAACTCTTCCAATTTTATCTCCTTTCTCGTCGATTAAATTTAAATTTGATATTAATCTTCCACCAAGAACTTTAACACCAAATATTGCTGGATTTGTATTTTTGAAAACATATTGATGCAATATTTCTAATTTACATATTGTAGAAAGACCCATTAATCTTTTCTTTTCAATTTCTTCTTTTTTCTTTAATCTATATTCTATTAAATCTTCTATTAATTTGTATACAATTTCATTTTCAATAACTTTAATTTTTCCTTTCATCTCTTTTGCTTCTTCATCTTGTATAACATTAAATCCAAGGACAATAGAATCAAGAAGATTTGTTTCAAGATTTGCTTTAGCTGCAAGAATATCAGCTTTACTTATATTTCCAATACCTGCTTTACTTACTTTAATGTTTTCTTGTTTTAGCAAAACAAGTAAGGCTTCAAGTGAACCAAGAGAGTCAGCTTTGATTATTATTCCTTGTTTGTCTAATTGAATACTTTCTGTTATCTCTTTATTCAATTCTTGAATATCTTGCTCTTTTGTAAATGTCTGAAAAGGCATTCCTGATAAAATCCCAGAAGGTTCTGTTAATTGC
>CAZQAV010000021.1:0-8118 GCA_964591395.1 Candidatus Woesearchaeota archaeon
TGACTTTTATCAAGTTTGATATTTTGTTTACTTAAATTTAATTTTTTGCAGCCCAGGGCTATTGCACCAGAGCTAACTATAATTACATTTTTTTTTTGAGATTTTGTTCATTTCTTTTAGGCATTTTTTAAAGGAACTAAATGGTAAATGCTCTAATACCTCTGCACACAATATAGTATCAAAGGAATTTTTGGGAAAGTACTTAGATAGGAAATTAATATCTCCAACGAAATCAGGATTTAATTTTTTATCATTATCAAAGGTCACAACTTTAATTTTCTTTTTTTTCCCTAAATAATTACTAACAAAACCATCTCCTATCCCTATTTCTAAGAACTTTTTAGGTTTTGTTTTCTGTACTTCATGTATCTGATGCCAATATGTAATAAATTTTGTTTTTGGGATTTCATAATTTGAATTAGGATAAAATTCTTGATTAGATTGTTTATTTTCTCCTCTCACCATTTTTACATTTTTAATAACATTAATTCCTTTAAATATTTTTTCCCCCATTTATCTAGAGAAACTTTTTTAACTGTTTTTTTTGAATTTGAAAGGATTTTTCTATTTCCTTTATTTGCCAATATTTTTTTAGCCTCTTTTTCTTTAAAATCCCCAATAATTAATCCATTTTCTCCATCATTTATTATTTCTTGTTGAGCACTTTTTGAACAAACAACCAAGCAACCTGAAGCCATACTTTCAGAAACAACCATTGTTGGAGCACCACCCTCATATCTAGATAAACAAAAGAAAAAATCAGCTGTATTATAATAATAAGACATATCTTTTCTAGGTATATTTCTTAAAAAGATGACAAATTCTTTATTTATTAAATGTTTAACCTTATTTAGATTAGAACCCATAACAATTAATCGGTATTTTTTATTGATTTTATACATTTCTTCTGAAAGTTTTATAGTTCTATCTAATCCCTTTGTCCAATAACCCCCCCCACCAACATATAAACCATAGATTTTTTTGTTATCAAAACCTAACTTTTTCTTTATTTTATTTTTATTTCTTGTTTTAAAATTTTTAAGATCCACCCCTGTTCTAATAACTACCAGATTCTTCTTTTTTCCATATAATTTTTGAACTTGTTTCCGAACTTTTTCAGATACACAAATTATTTTATCCACTTTTTTTGGAGGTCTATCGACAAGCCAATTTATAGCAAGTAAAGGAGAAAATAAAATTTTTTGAATCAAATTAAATCTTTTAAAATGATTTTTATTAAAATAATATTCTGTGCCATGGAAAGCCTGAATAATTCTTTGATTTTTTTTCTTTTTATATGGAACCATGCTTATTCCCCACATAGTGTTTATTACATCAAAAAAGTTTTGTTCTAGAAATCTACTTAAAATAATGCTTTTCTTAAATAATAAAGGGGAAGAAAATTTGCCCGATTTTAGTTGAATATATTCTACACCATCCTTAATATATCTTTTATTCTCTTTTCCAAAATATATCCAAGAGATAAATATATTTTTATTTTTGGAATAAATATACTTAATTAGGTTTTTATGAAATAAGTTACCTCCCCCCAAAAAATCCGGGGAACCAATCAGATGAACAAAGCAAATTTTTATCTTTTTCATTTAATAAGCAAGAATATTTTCAGCATCTATTCTCTTGATTTTATACTTAAATCTTTTAAGCAAAGAAGTAACTTCTTCTTCAGATTTTTCATTTAAGCATTCACAAATTATTTTAGGATGATATTTTTTAAAGACTTTTTGAGCTCCTTTCAATACATCTAATTCTGTCCCTTCTGTATCTATTTTTATTAAATCTACCCTTTTAATTTTTAATCTAGAGATAATAGAATCTAATTTTTCAATATTTATTATTGTTTTGTTAATATGATGACTATATTTTTTTAGAGAATGCAATCCCCCACTATATTTTGTTCCTTCTAAATACAAGGTATCTTTCCCATTTTTAGAAGAACATGCTTTTCCCACAATAATAACATTCTTTAACCCATTTATAGCCACATTTTGTTTTAATAATTTAACAGTATGGGGTTCAGGTTCAATGCCTATAACAGTACCTTTATTCTTAAGTTTTCTCGCCATAAATATGGTATATATCCCTAAATTTGCACCAATATCAATAAATACCCCTTCTTTTAAATCAAAAAGTTTCCTTATATGGGGTTCATAATTTGATTTTACAGAATGAATAGATTTATCACCACATCTAAATAAACCATCTTCGCTCTTCATAGTAATTATTATTTCTTTTTTCGTAAGTTTTAGTTTCCTTAAAGGTCCTAAAACAAAAAAACTTAACATAACCTTTAATTTATCTTTAAGAGAATATCCTTTTAAGATTAATCTCGGATCCACTCTTTTAACCATTCCAATGAAACTAAGTTTTTTTACTTCTACCATGTATTTTTTTAAAAATAAAATTGTTTTTAAAGATTATGATACAAAATTCTCAGGATTTATTTAAAAAGGGATAAATAGAATTTTTTTGTTTTTCTGCCTACAGAATCCCAATTAGTATCTTTCCAATATAATTTAGATTGAGTATATAGAGATTTTATTTTAATTTTATTTTTTAACAGATAATTTATTTTTTTAGTAAGATCTGAGGTACTATCTTTATTATATGTTTCAATGCATTTCTTTCTTTCTTTAAAATCTTCAAAAGGTGGAAGATCTGTTGTTAAAAGGGGAATATTATAAGCTAGTTGTATTGCAGTAGCTGCAGAAGTAAAATCTCCAAAAGTTCTGCTATAAGGAATTATACCTATATCTGTAGCATTAAGTAAAACAGGCATATCTTTATCTGGAACATAGCCCAAAAATTTAACTCTTTTTCCCAATTTCAGTTCCTTAATTTTTTTAACCATATTATCATAAATTATCTGGTGTTTTGGTAGTTGAACTTGACCTGCAATTAAAAGAACAACATTTTTATCTAATTGATTTAAAGAATCCAATACCCGCCCATAATCTCTAGCTTCTTTGATATATCCTAAAACAAGGAGGATTTTCTTTCTCGGAAATCCTAATTTCTTTTTACATGCACTTTTATTAAGTTTCTTTATTTTCATTGGAGATCCAAGAGGAATTATTTCAATTTTCTTTTTATAAAATTTCCATTCTTTTACAGCGATCTTTTTACCATATTCTGAATGAAAAATCATTTTATCTGAGAAATACTTTAAAAAAACAGCAATAACCCTATAATAATAAAAGAAAAGAATAGCTTTAGTACCTAATTCTTTTGCATCTTCTTTTTTTGAGGAATCATGCATTGTAATAACAACTTTAGCTGAAGAAAATAATTTTAACCAAATTAAAAAAGGAATTACATACAACCCAGAAAATAAGCCCAAGAATTTACCATATAAACTTAAGTGAAATTCAAGATGTATAATATCTTTTTTTGAAGTATTTTCAGAAGCTTTTCTAGCTAAATCAATAAAATAAAATGGATTAGCAGAACCAGGTTTTTTAATATCAATAATTTTTGGTTTAATTCCTGCTTTTTCTAATGAATCTGAAAGATATTTTGAATGCTCGGCCATACCACATTTAGCAGGAGGATATGTTGTAACAAGATTTACTTTCATTTGAAATTTACCCCCTTATAAATAGCAATTATATCCCCAGCCAAAAGATTCCCAAATAAATTTCTAAAAGATTCAAAACTATGCGAAATATATTTAATTTCTAATTTTAATCTACAATTTTTTGCAATATTTTTATGAAATCTTGTGTTTGTCCACCTAGTTCCGTCGCTGACAATTGAATCAACAAATTTACTCCAACTACCAGATAAAAAATGTTTAATACCTGCAGAATTATAATTGGGGGTATTGAGTATTATTTTTCCTTTGCAAACTCTTAACAATTCTTTCATAGCTTTTTCAGGATAATTTATATATTCAAAAACACCAAAACAAACAATTGTATCAAATTCACGATCCCCATAGGGTAGATTATAGATATCTGCAACCTTTACTTGTTTGTAATTCTTTTTTCTAGCTTGTTTAACAAAATTTTCCATTAAATCACAACCATATAAGTTAAACCCCTTAAGATGTTTAGATAGATTTCCAATTCCACACCCAACATCTAATATTTTTTCTTCACGAGATAAAGATATTTTTTTAAGAATTTTAGGATAAAAATCATATGCTTCACCACCATGAAAACGTATTTCATCTTTTTTCTGAATATTTTTTAAAATTTCCTTTTGAGTTAGCTTTTTTCCCATTTTTATTAAAAAGACAATCTCTTTTTAAGGATTATGCAATTAAAAATTAAAACTTCTATTACTGAGACTTCGATAAAATTTTTCTATTGTTTCATAATTTGGGGGGACTATAAGCCCCAGATTATTGTATTGAGTTAATGTATCTCTGCTAAAAGTAGAAAAGCCAGCACCTTCCCCAAAAACAATTTTGCTTAAATCCCCATCAAAAGGGATTGTATAATAATTAACATTTACTTTTCTTTCAGGCCTAATAGGTTTTTCAGTAAATGTTTGTCTTATAAAAAATTTGGGATCATTTAAGAAATTAACATTTTTTCCAATCTCTTCTGCAAGTTCTCTTTTAAGTGCTTTTGTATTATTCTCTTTACCTTCTATTTTTCCCCCAAAGAGACACCATTGATTAGGCCAAGAAGGATGTCCCCCATCTTTTCTTTGTAAAAGAATCCTATTTGGAGAGGTTATCATGATAAAAACAACATAGTTTGGAAAGTTGGGCTCAAGAGTTTCATTATTATAAAATTCCATACCTTTCAACAGTTGTTACTACTTTTAAAGGTTATCATAATAAAAATCTATTCTATTTCTCAGAAAGAATTTCTTTTAATAAATCACAAATAGTTTTAATTTCCTCATCAGTTATATTGCTTGAACTAGGTAAATAAAATCCACGTTCACCTATTTTATCTGCAATTTTAAATTCCCCCCCACATTCAGGGCTATTTTCAACAATTTTATTTGTATATACAGGTTGTTTATGCATAGGTATAAAGAAGTTACGAGTGTCAACACCCCCTTCTTTTAATTTTTGAACAACTTCTTCTCTACTTAATGAAACTTCATCAGAAAGAACAACACCATACATCCAATAAACATTTTTACAAGATTCTTTTTCAATAGGAAGTATAAGCCCTTTTGTGCCTTCAAGTTCTTTATTATATCTAATACCAACATTTCTTCTAGCTTCAATCAATTTCTTAACATTTTCTACTTGGGCAACACCAATAGCAGCTTGGAGATTTGTCAATCTATAATTAAACCCAAGATTTTTATGCATAAAACGAGGAACATCAAAATAATAGTTCCTTATTTTTTTCATCTCTTCTGCTAATTTATCATTATTAGTAACACACATGCCCCCTTCCCCTGTTGTTAAAATTTTATTAGCATAAAAACTAAAACAACCAATATCTCCAATAGATCCTGCTTTTTTTCCTTTATATTCTGCACCATGAGCTTCAGCAGCATCTTCAATCACATAAAGATTATATTTCTTAGCTAATTCTAAAATAGGATCCATATCACACATATGACCATATATATGCACAACCATAATAGCTTTTGTTTTATCTGTAATTTTTTCTTCTATTTTGTTCACATCAATACAAAAAGTTTCTTTATCCGCATCCACAAGAACAGGTTTTGCACCTGTAAGAATAATTGAATTTAAAGAAGCAATCATTGTAAAAGTAGGAACAATAACCTCATCCCCTTTCTTAAGGCCAAGAGATGCACAAGCAAGGTGTAATGCACCAAAACAACTTGAGCAGCTAATGCCGTGTTTAACACCGCAGAATTTAGAAAAACCTTCCTCAAATTTCTCTATATATTTCCCAGAACTACTTACCCAATTAGTATCAAGGGCTTCATTTACATATTCCTTTTCTTTTCCAGGAAACCAAGGTTTACATACAGGAATCATTTTGTTTTTAAGAATTTATTTAATATTTCTTTAGCAGGGATAAGCATGGGCAATTCATCTAATTCTTCAGCATCAAAAAAAGCAAAACCAATTCCTTCACCAATACGGATTTCAGAAAGATCTCTGTCAAATTTAAATATAAAAATTTTATGATTAACATCTAATTGATGCCCATTTAATTCTCCTTTAAACAAATAATCTTCAAAAGATTCAAATATAGATTCTTTAAAATCTATCCCCATTTCTTCTAAAAGTTCTCTTTTTATTGCCTTTTCAGGATTTTCATTTTGTTCTATTCTTCCACCGGGCAAACTCCATAAATTTGGCCCTAAATCATAACCTGAATCTTTTTTCTGAAGAAAAATCCTATTTTCAGAATCAATGATAATGGCAACAGAAACCTCATGTTTTTCAGAACGATCCATTTTAATTCTCCCCATCTATTTTTATTCTAACAACATCATCCTCAAAACCAGTTCCAGCTCTTGATTCAGAGATAAAATCTAAAAAAACACAATCTTCAATAGCTTTAACCTTATGAATTATCTTTGGTTGAATAGATATAAATTCACCTGGACCCAATATCACTTTTTCAGTTTCAGAAGGATTTTCTACTTTTGCAAGGGTAACTTCTATTTTTCCAGATAAAATATAATTATATTGTATTGAAAGTTTGTGATAATGATTTCCCCTTATAGAATCTTTCTTTGAAGTAATAAGACCAACATGATTTAATTTTTCATTAATTAAATCAGTAATTTCTCCTCTTTCATCTGTGTGAACAGGTTCTATTTTTTTGATAATTACTCCTTCCATTTTTGAAACTATTTTATAATAGGACGAGGAATAGGTATAATAAACTTTCCACCTTTTCTTGAAAATTCCTCATTATTTTTAATTATTTCTTCTGCAAAATTCCATGCAAATATAATACCATAATCAGCATTATCTTTTGAAGCTTCCTCTTCACTAATAATAGGAATATGCATGCCGGGGGTATAATGGTCCTTCTTTATTATTGATTTTTCAGTTATATAATCTATTAATTCAGTCCCAATTTTACAATAATTCAAGATAGTATTACCTTTAGCAGGAGCACTTATACCAATTATCTTTTTCCCCTGTTTTTTTAAATCTCTTAATAAACTCACTAGTTCTTTCCTAGATGCTTGAACATTCTTAGCAAACTCATCTAAAACCTCTTTCTTATAAATTCCTTTTTCTTCCTCAAGTTGAATAAGTTCATGAACTTTTTCTGAAACAGTCCTTTGGCCTGTTCTACCTATAAAAACTCTTACAGATTTTCCATGTATGCCATATCTTTCAACATCAAAAACCTCCATACCATATTTACCAAAAAAGTTAAGCAAAGGTTTTATAGATATATATTCTAAATGTTCAAGATAAATTGTATCATATTCTAAATTTTCAATTAAATCTACCAAGTAAGGAGCTTCAAATATAAAAACACCATCATTATCCAATAAATTATTCAAAGCCTTCATAAGCCCATCTTTATCATCAATATGGGCAAATACATTAGTACCTGTTACTATTTTTGCTTTCCCCTTTGTTTGAACAATCCTAGAAGCCACTTGCTCATTAAAAAATTCTTGCCATGTTTCAATACCCCTTTCATTAGCTTTTTTAGCTATTTCTGGTGCAGGATCTATACCTAAAGCACCCATCCCATTTTTCTTAAATTTTACTAATAAAACCCCCACATTACTTCCTATATCTACAACCAATGAATTTTCTTGAAGATTAAATTTTTCACATATTGAATCTGCCATATCAAAGAAATGGACTTTACCTGTTTGAGTCATAGAAGATTCGTATTTATATTTATAACCATATAATAAATGGGGATTTACAGCATAATTTAATTGAGTTAATCCACAATTTTCACATTGAAGTACTTTTAATGGAAAAAATATTTCAGGATCATCAAGTTCCTCTTTAGAAAGAATTGCATCTGAAGGAGGAGTAAATTCAAGATCTAAAAATTCATAAAGATCTATACTATCACACATTCTACAGTTTTTTATTATATGTCCATAATTCATTTTTCTTTATAATTTGACTGAAATATCAATCAGTATTCTTTTTTAAAGATTATGAACATTAAATTCACCCAAACCAAAATCCTAGTTTATAAGGGATTCCCCTCAATATCC
>CAZQAV010000022.1:0-7957 GCA_964591395.1 Candidatus Woesearchaeota archaeon
CCAAATATACTTTCAATATATCTTTTTGTTAATTCAATATGTTGTAGAAGGTAAATTGATAAATTATATTTCTTAATTAATTCTAACGAAGCTTCTAAATATTTCTTAATTCCACCTTCATGTATTGTAAATATTAATTTCCCCTTACATTTTGGACATTTTCCATTTAAAGGAGGTCTTCTAACAATTTCATTACATCCAACACACCTAAAATTCTGCTGTGAAAATCCTCTTAAATTTCCCCTCATATCTCTTATAAAATGTTTTTCTAAAATCAAACGTGCAACATCAGAAGTATCTGTAGCTCTTATTCTTTCAACAAGTTCCATTTGATGTTTTACTTTATCTGCCATCGTCGGTAAAGTTTTGTATGTAGAACATGAAACACAATCATTGAAATCTGTTGTATCATGTGTAAACCCGACATTTATAAAAGGGTTAATCTCTTTTTTCAAAGCTACTTCAACATTATTTATTTTAACCTCGGAGGAATGATGCCCCCCTTCTTCAGCTAACTTGTATAATTCTAAAGGATATTCCCTAACAAGTTCAAAATCTAATATCTGATCATCAACTTCCCCTGCATCTATTTTAGCATTTAATACAAGAGGTGCATCTTGTGTTCCACCTCTATGGCTTGGTAAAAATTCTCTTGAAAAATTTAACAAAACATCCCCTAATAACATAACAGCAGCTTCATCACCATCACAATCTCTTCTAACAGCTGCATGCATATATGGGCTAGCTAACAAACCTAAATTATTTGAAAAACCTATAAATCTACAAACAACACCTGCACAATTATGGGGAGCCATGAACACCCCTAATTGCCCAACAATATCTTCTTTTTTCTCAATATTATAAAATGGTTTTAATTTATAGAATTTCTTTAACAGATCGTCTATAAAATGACATACTTTAATAAAAACATCGTCAGCTTTTTCATCAGGTGAATCAAATACACTTGGTAATATAATATCGTGTGGTTTTAATTCTAAAATCTGTTCATTATTTTCAAGTTCTTTTCCATCAACATCTTTATCATATCCTAAAGATTTTAATTTTTCCATATCAACACCAACTTCTTTTGGCTTAAATGAAACAATAGGTAATTCTGTGCCATCAAACCTTATTGTTCCATCTTTATTAACTTGTAAATCATATTTTGCTCTTAAAATTCCTTTTGCAAGATTCTCCATTTGTCTATTTGCAGAAGATACTCCTCGAACACCTTTAATTAAAACAGGCATTTCTTCTTTAAGCATCCCAATTCTTTCCCTTGCTTTTTCTAAATAATGATTTATATCTAAGGGTTTATATCCATATGATAAAACCTTACCGTGTTTTTCAGATACATTAAATACTTTTTCGCCAAGTTCAGGAGAATAAAACATTTTTCTACATTTTGCTCCGCAATTTTCACATACAGCATATATTGTTTCTTTTTTACAATCTTCACAATAAAATAAAGGAAAACTGCTTGCAACTTTTCCAACATTACATGCTTCTTGAACACTTCTTAACCTCCCCCCTTCTTTTCCAACAGGAAATAAAACATTGGGACTTCCTGTTAATCTTCTTAATTTTGCTTTTTCTGGCCTTCCCATTCTTGCCCCAACAAATTCACCAGCTTTATCTTTAATTTCAAATTCAGAAAGTTCGTTTAAAAGTTCCAGCACTTCCTTTTCCTCGTCGATAATATCATATTTTGAAAGATTAATTAATTCTTCCATTCTAACATCTTCTTTTTCAATCAAATTATAATCCAAACCTAAATTAAATAACAAGGCTTTAGAATTTTCTTTATCTAAAATAACATTCTCAATACTAACCTCATGTTCAATACCTAATAATTCAAGGCATCTTTTTCCTTCAGCATGTTTCTCTTGATCAGCTTTAGTATATGGAAAAACAATTTTATCACTTATCCTTGAATATTTTAACCACTTTATCAATTTTAAAAATTGTGTTTTAGAAATCTCTGTCCAATAATATATAAAATTCGGATGAAGGGCAAGCCCATATTTTTTAGAGATTTCGACAGCTTTTTCAAATTCAACATTAAAGCAATTTATTTCATTAAAATAATTTTCATCTTTTTCTTTTAACTCTAAACCCCACCATTCTTCAACATAACCTTGTTTTAATAATTTAAAATTTCTATTAGCAACATCACTAAATGGAACTAAAAAATCACCTAAATAAATTATTTCTTCAACACCAGGATATAATTTTACAGCTTCTTCTCTTGTATATAATTTTTTAACATTTCCGTTATATAATTTAACAATAGGCCCATCTATTTTATCACATGCAGATACAATACATCCTTTTGTTGGTTTTTCAGTTTTTAGTTGAGTTCCTGTTGCTATAAAACCATCTGTAATAGCCATTGTAGCTGGATGAACAGCATTACCACTAAAACCAGAATTTCTCCCTCGACCATATCTAAATCTAAAACCACCTGATCTAGAAGGATGGCTAAAAACAGGTCTTCCTGCAACAAGATCTTTAATATATGTTATTTCCTCTTCTTCCTTCTTTCCTGTTTCTCTTTGTTCTTGTAATTTAATATAATCATTTAAAAAATCCCAACCTGTTGTTTTAAACCCTTTATTTTTAACACCTTTTAACAACCTCATACCTTTCTTAGCTTTCTGTCCTAAACATTCTGAAAAAGCTAAAGCCATTCCCCCCCTTATTCTATTTGTACCAACCCTTTCAAGATTTTTATAATTTGAAACTTCTTTTTTCTCTGTTGGATCACCTTCAATCTGAATAGGCATATGGCTTGCTAAAAAATCAGATTCTTCTTCTGTTGTCATATATTGAAGATTAGTTATTACATTATGATAATCAAAACTTTCAACATAATATCTTTTTATCTCATCTTGGCTTGGGTCAAATTTAGCATACCCAAATAATTCTCTTAAATAATCTATTAACATCAATGCAACAGTTGTAGCTGTTGTTCCTGCACTTCTTATAGGTCCTGAAAAATAAGCTTTAAAATATTCTTTACCACCTTTTGTTTGACCTAATTCTAATTGTGTAAAACCTTCAATAGGGCTTGATACAACACCCAAAGTTAAATATGCAAAACCCACCCTTATACCTGCTTCAATAGCTTCCCTCATATCTTTAAACTTACAGAATTTTTGTTTTGCAATATCTTCTGCTATCTTAAATGCAACAGCAACATTTAATTTTCCCCATTCATTTTCATATTCAATTATCTTTTTCTCAATACCTGCTCCTTCCATCTGGGGATAAACAGAAGAAATCAATCCTACAACTTTTTCAGCTAAACTTCTTGCTAAAGGTATTTCAACTTTATCAACAGGATCTAAACCTGTTTTCTTTGCTTCTTTAGCAATATTATACACTACCCCCACATCTTTTTCTAATTTTTTAAAATATTCTTTAGTGTTCATTTTTATCCTAATTTCTCCTGTATTTTCTTATCTTGTTGTTCAAATATTTTTTCTTCTTGTTCAATATTTTCTATATTAAAATCTAAAATTTTGATTTCTCTTGTCTTTAAATTAAACATAGGAACCTTTGAAAAATCGGGTGTGTTAGCCATTCTTTCTTGAAACTTATTTTGCTTTTCCCATGTAGCTGCAGATATAAGTAAAATATTTTTATAATAAGCTATATCCATTTTATGTGTATGTCCTGAGACAAAAATATCTGGTGTATTTTCAATTATCATATCATCATTTTCAGAAGGAAAATATTGTGTTGACTTGTGTGTGGGGGCCAAATGCCTATTTTTCAATAAATATTTCATTATTAAATTTGGCTTATTCATAACATTATCTTCATCAATAAGACTCGGAACATTATCAGCATAATAGGGATATGAAAAACCATGGTAAACTAAAACATCAAAACCTTCAAAACCTTTTTTAGCACCCATATTAACAATTGCGGGATTTGGAGTCATAACAACATTTTTCAAATTATAAAGAGGCCAAGCATATTTTTCATCTAAAATAGGTTGAGGTTCCATTAACCTAACACCATCATGGTTCCCAGGAGAAATTATTATTGTTATATCTTTTCTTATTTTATCTAATAATTCTGCTAATCTTGAATATTGTCCTTCTAAATCTTTTATCGCAAGTTCTCTTTCTTGTCTTGGAAATATTCCTACACCTTCTACAACATCTCCTACAAGAAAAATATATTTAATTTTTTCAACTTCAGGTGTATTTGGAATTTCGCCATTTAAATATTTAATAAATTCTAAAAAGTTTTTTTCTAAAAATATTTTACTTCCACATTGAATATCACTTAAAAATAAAGCATATTCTTCAATCTTAGAATGTTTCTTTATAGAAAGGCCTGCATCTGGATAATATAAATCATTTGCAAATAAAATTTCCCTATTTCCCCCACACCTAAAACCAATAATACCATCTAAAGGTATATCTCTTGCTTGTTCATATAATTCTTTTTTATTTTGATTTACCAATACTCTTATTTTTCCAGTTAAATCCTCAACATCAAACAATAAATTACCATTTTTAGTTTTTCTTTTATCAGATATTAAACCTATAATTGAAACACTTTGGCTTGAACCTGTTATTTTATTGATAGAGGTTAAATTTCTTAATTCTCTTCTATTTTTTATCATATCTCTCATTTTAATAAATCTAGACCTATACATTTGAACAAAATCACCAATTTCATGTTTCTTTCCAGGACTAGGAGTTCTTGATAAAATCTTCACCCCTGTTTTATTTTCATAAGGTGTTTTTTTAATTTCTACTTCTTCTTCTTTCTGTTTAACATCTCCAACAACTTTTTCAACTTCTTTAGAAACTTCTATGCTTATTCCTAATTTTATTTTTAATTTTTGCAATTTCTCCTGATTCTCTAAAGGAATGTCTGAGAAAACCTTACTAACTTGACCTTGTTCTTTTTCAAAAAGTTGTCTTGTAATAACTTTTTCAGAAGTTTTATTTTTTATATTTTTAATGATCAATTTTGCAGATTCAATATCTGAATTTTCACTAATTATTTTAAGAATTTCTTGATCTACTAACAAACCATTCTGTATGCAAAACTTTAATATCTCTTTTGGATCCATTTTCGGTATTTAACCTTAATTAGGTTCTCGTTTACTCTTATCTAAAGATTACTCATAGTCCAATGATTCTCTTATGATTTCTTTAGCTTTAGCAATAATGGGTTTTGTAATAGCTAATCTTATTTCTCTTGTCCTTCCACCACGACCTTTAGATATAACTCTTACATTTATTATACCCAACATATCAAATTCTTGAATAATATCACTTACTCTTCTTTGAGTTAAAACCTCTGATTTATTCCTTATACATAAATCTTGATAATAATTATAAACTTCTCCTGTAAAAACAGGTTCATCTTTTTGTTTTTCAGATAATTTAATAATAGAATGTAAAACATATTGAAATTGTTTAGGTTCAGATCTTATAACATCTAATATTTTATCTTTTTCAATTTTATTATTAGCCTCATCTATATATTTAATCTCAACTCTTTTATCCCCCCCTCTTTCAGCTAATTCTCCTGCAACTCTTAACAAATCTAAAGCTCTACGTGCATCACCATGTTCTCTAGCTGCAAAAGCAGCACATTTAGCTATAACACCTTCATGTAAAACACCTTCTTTGAAAGCTTCTTTAGCTCTTTTATGTAATATCTCTTGTAATTGTAATGCATTATAAGGTGGAAAAACAATTTCTTCTTCAGACAATGAACTTCTAACTCTTGGATCAAGTTCTTCTAAAAAAGTTAAATTATTACTTATTCCAACAATACATACTTGTGTTTTTGACAATTCAGAATTTAATCTTGTTAAATTATATAAAAAATCATTTGAAATCTTTTTAACAGTTTGATCTATTTCATCCAATACCAACACTATCAACTGCTTTTCACTATCTATTAAATCTACAAATTGATTATAAACAGCTTGAGTAGGTAAACCTGTTGGAGGAACAGATCCCCCTAACTTATTAATTAATTCAGATAAAATCCTATATTCTGTATCAGATACTTTTTTTAATTTACAATTCAAATATTTTATTCTTAATTTAAAATCAGAATCTTTTTTAGCTCTCTTCATTAACTCATCTCTAATATATTGGACAGATAATGTTTTTCCTGTTCCTGTTTTCCCATATAAAAATAAATTGCTTGTCCTTTCACCCCTTAAAACAGGTGCTAAAACAGCAGCTACTTGTTTAATCTGATCCCCTCTATGGGGTATTTCTTCTGGCTTATAATTTAATTGAAGTACAGACTTGTCTTTAAAAATCCCATTCTTATCAAAAGCGTCAAATATTTTTTGTAATCCTACTCCCATTTGTTTTTCCTCAAACCTAACCTTCCAACCTTTTTTCTTCTCTCTTAAAATCTCTTTCTTTATTTAAGAGTTTATATCATCTAAAACATATAACACACCCACACTATGATTTCTAGTGGAGATTTGTGAGTTGTTATATTATTATGAGGAGAAAAAATTATATTATTATATAAAGGATTATGACTACTAAGAAAGAGTAAGCCTATATTTCATGTGGAAAAGGAGATTATACACTTTTTAATACACATATCTATATACTACAATATATACTTTCCAGAATATACTTCTACTATCTCACTCTTCTATCTTATACTATCTATATACTACAATATATACTTTCTATTATGCATGTTCTAATATATATTATGTATACTATATTATATATTATCTATTATGTACAATACATTATAACTATCCTAAGATATATCTTATATCATAACTATTACAATATATACTTATTATTATATATCTTACAACATATATTTACTATACTATATCTTATATTATATGCTTTAAACTATATAATATATATAATATATAATATAAATATTTATAAATAAATAATAAATAATAAAAAGTCAACATTTTCTTTTTAAATACTTCTATATGAAATCAAGGGGTGGGAGGGTAAAAATTATGGGCAGATAATATATTCTCCCTTATATAATATTAATATATACATATACTTTTAAGGAGAATTAGAATATTTAGAGTATGAAATTAAAACATTTTATAGAACAAGAAGGAATAATTGATGGTAAAGGAAAAGATGGGAAAATATATAGAAATATAAAGATACATAAAATCAAAAATAATGGCAAAAGATCATTGGCTTTAGGAATATTAACAGGTTCTGAAATGGCAATTGTTATTAAAACCTGTAAAGATATAACTGAATTAAAAAATGATATTTTTAAAAAATGTTTAAATCAATCAGCATTCAATTATGTTCCTTTATTTTTAAATTCAAATGGGGAAACAGCACAGATAGATTATACATGGTTTCCCAGACCTAATTAATATGCAACCTCAAATAATTTCACAAAATAATACAAAGCCATCAGAAAATATATTTAATTTTAATTATTATACAGAGGGAGGATCAGAATTATTCCTTAGAGAAAGTGTAGGTAAAGGATTTAGATATGCCTTAGGATTTAAATTTAATGGTCAAGTTGCCATAGCTAGCACAAGATATTCTTTAACTGAAATTGCAAAAGAATATAGGAAATATAAAAAATTATTTGATGAAAATGATTCTTCAGCATTTAGGGCTAATAGTTTAGTTGCTGTAAAATTATTAGAACCTTTAGAAAAACACCAAGTAAAGGTATTGTTTCCTCGTCAACAACCCAATTAACTATATCCTCTAAACTATACCAAAAATCACAGAAAAGTTTATAAAGAATTTTACTCTTTTTCAACCATGGAGAATTCAAAAAACCCTTTTAGAGCACTTCTTGGTAAAATGATTGTTACAAGAGAAGGAAAAAGATTAGGTTTTGTTAAAGATATTACTTTTGAAACAAAATCAGGGGAATTAATTAATAAAGATGTTAAAGATGGTACACCTTATACAAGAAATTTAAATTTAGAAAG